>JALOAP010000479.1 GCA_023228745.1 Dehalococcoidia bacterium
CCACAGCCTTACAAACTTGATATTCCTTATTCGCTCTCATGTTAGCTTGCCTTTAAAGTGTTCGATAAGAATCTCCATTTTTGCAGAGTAGTAATCATGAAAGGTTTTATATCCTTCGTCATTCTGCTCCCACATCCGGTAGATAACAGCCCTCAGCCTTTGTGAAGGAGGTTTTCCGGTATCGGTAAACTCTACCTTTAGCTTGTCGATCTCCTCTAATTCGTGAGTAGCAAAAGGATCGGGGGAGAAAGCCAGGAATCCAGCCTTCTGAAAAGAATACTGAATATTGGCAACCTGTTCAGGGGATAGCTCCCCGGTAGAAAAAGTCACCTTAATCCCCCGATCACTCATGCTCCGGAAACTATCAAGTATTGCAGGTAATTGAAAAGTTCTCATTAAAATCAGATTTTGACAACAACTTTTTCTTTGGAATGCTTTGGCGCACGGGTAATGAAAACACCCGTATCGGGATCTACTATCCCTTTGTCCCAGGGGATATTCTGAAGAAATTTTTCCCTCTCTTTTCTTTTTTCGGAAAGTTCCTTTTCCTGCTTATTTAAGTCATTCCAGAGAGGGTCCCCGCAAGCGTCATAGTCATACTTAACTCCGACCTCAGACTTGCGTAAAACAGCCCCATTTAAAGCCACAGAGCCTTCTTTTTCATATTGTAGATATTCTTTAAGAAAATGATAATCCACCTCGTCATCTTTGAGAATGTCAGCAATAGCCTTTTCAATCATCTTCAGTTGGACAAGGACCTTTAAAGGGTCCCTATCATTACTGAGTATCTCCGACTTTAAAGTCTTAACAAAGCTGAACACCTGTTCCTTATTGGAAGGAAGGATGCTTAAAGTTGAGAGTATTGTTTCCATTGGATTTTAATTAGAAAGGAAGATCATCAAGTGAATCAACCTTGTCATCCCTTACCGCCATTGAAGGCTCAAACATGGAACTATACTCCTCTGAAGATTTGATCTTGTCCTGAATCCACTCAGGGAGGACTTTGAAAAGATTCTCGTCCCAGTTCTCAAAACTCAAAAGCCTTGTCTGATTAATCTGAGGGGGACACTCCTGCCCTTTCATTAGTTTGGAAATAGAACTTATCCTGACATATTTCTTTGTCGGGTCCGTCTTTCCAAATTCATGTATTATCGAAAGGATACAAGGCTTTCCTAAAAGCTTCGTAATATCGAAGTGTTTTGCTTCGGCTTCGGTAAATCCTTGCCCCCTCCAGCTCTCTAAGTCTTTCCTGAGAGTTGATTTCTCGTGCATGGAAAGATTATATGTTTTAGAAACGACAAACGGCTCAGGTCCGTTTTCTTCCTTAAAAACGGCTGTTTCAGTTGGAAGCTCCCATGTTATATTCACCTGATGAGACTTCTTCTTTTCTCCGTTAAATTCAGTTTCCACAGTGCCTATTTCAATCATTGAATAGCACCTTGCGACATATGTTCCCGGTTCTACCTGGATGAAGTCGCTGTCTTTTTTTTCTGCATAGATTCCCATTATTGTAGTATTGAGTTAAAGTTTCTGAGTTTTTCTTCTATGTCCGGCCCGAAGCTTAAAGCATCCGGCTGATACTTCATCCTGTAGCCTGTAGCCTGAAGTGTCTGGATAATTATAGAATCGGCTTTTATCCTTGCAAGGAGTTCAGCCTCATCGAAGTCATCAGTTTCAACTTCGGTAACTAAAGAGAATGCCATTTCAATTTTCATCTTATTTCGGTATTGAATTTTTAGAATTGTTATTTTTCACCTGTGAGTTTCCCCACATTTGATTCACCTGTGAGTTTTCCCTCATTTCATTCACCTGTGAGTTTTCCCTCATTACATTCACCTGTGAGTTTTCCTGCATTACATTCACCTGTGAGTTTTCCCACATTTCATTCACCTGTGAGTTTTGCAAATAATCTACAATAGCAGATTTTATTCTGCCGATTTCAGCATCCTTTACGACATAAAGCCCACCAGCAAGTAATTTGTGATTACCTGTAATAATCCGTCTTAAAACAATATCACGCAGTTTATCAGTGATAAATTCCTTGTGTTTTTCAAACCATATAGGGGTAGTTGATTCATCTACCCTTAAAACATATTTTGTTATATCGGGTAAGTCCTTTTCTTCATCAGGGGAGTATTCTACCCTAACGAACTTATCGCAGTTGAATTGATTATCATTGATGTTAAA
Source organism: Dehalococcoidia bacterium (assembly GCA_023228745.1). Lineage (GTDB taxonomy): Bacteria > Chloroflexota > Dehalococcoidia > Tepidiformales > Tepidiformaceae > JALOAP01. The sequence continues at coordinate 2,188 of JALOAP010000479.1, forward strand.
TAAATCAATAATATCCTCATGCGATGTTAGGTTCTCGTTATGGAGTAAATCTCCATTTCGCATTACGATTGCTGAATAAAATTTACACATTGGTTATAGGTTTTTTAAAGTGTTTAAATAAATTCGTCCTTGTTCATCGGTTTTAACTCGCCCCTGAATGATTGCCTGTTCTAAAGCTTTCCTTCCGTAACCGGTTAGAATCCTTCCGGTGTCCGGGTCTTTCTCGGCAATATTCCTTAGGTAATAGTTGATACTTACTATTTTATTGTGGGTAATCATAGCGTTAAAGTATAAACTATTCCAAGCATAAGAAGTGAAGCCATTAAAACAGCCATCACTCCCACAAGAAACCAGAAGCCAATATCTGATAAGGCTGCTCCGGTTTGAATGATTCTATGATCTGTATATTTCATGATTCCAGTTCATAAGAGAGACATACAATATCATAGGTCATATCAAGTCCGAAGCGATGTTCAAGTTCATCCAGTATCATCTCAGCCCTCCATGAAGGAGGTAAGTTCGGGAACTGTTCCAATACTGCTCTTTCAGCAGATTTGTAAAGTCTTATTGCAAGTTCAGTTGTCATTGTCTTAAAAATTAGAAAGGTCGAAGGGCTTTGAGATTATCGCTACCCCCGACCTATCACAGTTATTTTTTAAGAGACTTAATCAGATACATAGTTGCCTTGATCCAGTAAATGAAAAGGCAGATTGTAGTGAAGATTGCGATTGAATAAAGGATTGTTTTCATTGTGATAGGTTTTAAATTTGATTAATAACGAGACAATATTATAAAATATTTTTGACATATGAAAATTTTATGAAAATTTATTTGATGATGTTCAGCT
>JALOAP010000313.1 GCA_023228745.1 Dehalococcoidia bacterium
AGGGTGGAGAGACCACCTGGGGGATAGTGCCGTGTCGAACCGCCTTGCCAACGAGACCAGCCCATACTTGCTTCAGCACAAAGACAACCCGGTGGATTGGTATCCGTGGGGCGACGAGGCGTTCGAACGGGCGCAGGCGGAGGATAAGCCGCTGCTGCTCTCGGTCGGGTACAGCACGTGCCATTGGTGCCATGTGATGGCGCGCGAATCGTTCCAGGATGCGAACACCGCGGCGCTCATGAACCAGTGGTTCGTGAACGTGAAGGTGGACCGGGAGGAGCGCCCGGATGTCGACGGGGTCTACATGAGCGCAGTGCAGGCGCTGACGGGGCAGGGCGGCTGGCCGATGACGGTGTTCCTCACGCCTGACGGGAAGCCGTTCTACGCGGGCACGTATTTCCCGCCGACCGATGGCCATGGGCGGCCGGGCTTCCCACGCGTGCTGGAGGCTATCGCGGAGGCGTGGAGGAACGAACGAGAGAAGCTGCTGAGCTCAGCAGACACAATCACGGAACACCTCCGTACAGCAGGGGACCGGTTCGTGAGCGATGGGCCGGCGGAAGTGACACCGGCCATCACGCATGATGCAGTCGCTCGGTTGCGAACAGCGTTTGACACGCAGTGGGGCGGGTTCGGAGATGCGCCAAAGTTCCCGAGTCCATCGACCCTCGACTTCTTGCTTGCCTACGGGACGCGGGAGCCAGCGCCCGGCGAGCCCTCAGCGCTGCATATGGCGTTGTTGACGCTGGTGCGAATGGCCTCAGGGGGAATGTACGACCAGCTCGGAGGTGGCTTCGCGCGCTACAGCGTGGACCGATCGTGGCTGGTGCCGCACTTCGAAAAGATGCTTTATGACAACGGACAGCTGGTGCGGACGTACCTCCACGCCTACCAATTGACCGGCGATGCCTTTTACGAGCGGGTCGTGCGAGAGACGCTGACCTACCTCGAGCGTGAAATGCTCGACGCCGAGGGTGGGTTCTACAGCGCGCAGGACGCGGACAGCGAGGGCATCGAAGGGAAGTTCTTTGTCTGGACACCGGACGAGGTGCGCGAGGCGTTGGGCGAGGAAGACGCAGCGATCTTCAACGCCTGGTTTGCGGTGACGGAGGAAGGGAACTTCCGCGACCCGCACCACCCGGACTTCGGGACACGAAACGTGTTGACCACGTGGCAGGACGCCGCGGCGATCGCGAGTCAGCTTGGGCTTACCGAGGAGCAGCTTGTCGAGCGTATCGGCGAGCTTCGGCAGCGGATGCTGGAGGTGCGGGAGCAGCGCGTGAAGCCGGGGCTCGACGACAAGATCCTGACGTCGTGGAACGGACTGGCAATGGGTGCGTTCGCGGAGGCAGCACGTGTGCTGGGAGACGCACGCTACCGCGAAATCGCGGAGGCGAACGCGAAGTTTGTCCGCGAGAAGCTGTGGCACGACGGGAGGCTCTGGCACACGTACAAGGCAGGCGTGGCGAAGGTGGACGGCATGGCCGAGGACTACGCGTATTACGGCCTCGGGCTGGTCGAGCTCTATAAGCTCACGGGCGACATCGCACAGTTGGAATGGGCGCGCGAGATGCTCGAAGTGCTGCTGCGCGACTTCCGGGACAGCGAAGGCGGGGGCTTCTTCGAGACAGCGGACCACGCAGAGGAACTGCTGCTGCGACAGAAGACGTTCTTCGATGCGGCGACGCCGAGCGGGAATGGGGCGACGGCCTTGCTGGCGCTGTGGCTCGGGCGCTACTACGCCAATGCCGAGTGGGAGCAGGTCGCACTCGAGGTGCTGGGCATGACGCAATCGATGATTACGCAGGCGCCGACGGGGTTCGGGACGCTGTTGCAGTGCGTCGAGTTCCTGCTTTCGCCGCCACGGGAGATTGTGGTGGTTGGACAGGCTGAAGCACGGGAACCACTCGAACGGGAGGCTGCACGACACTTCCTGCCGTGGGTGGCCGTGGCGCCGACCAATGACGCGCAGGGCTTGCCGATGTTCGAGGGGCGTGAGCCGGCGAACGGCCAGGTGCGGGCGTTCGTTTGCGAAAACATGGTTTGCCAGTTGCCGGTTTCGACGCCCGAGGCACTGCGGGCGCAGATCACCGCGCAGTAGGGAGCCCGTCTCGCGTAAGCTCGCGCGATGACACAACTCCCTGGCGACCTGCTGCAGCACCCGAAGTACCCGCGCGCCTCGAGGTATGACCCGCAATGGGTGATGTCGAACGCGATGGGGCCGAACGTGCTGTGGCTCACGGAGTGGCTTGTGGACGCGATGGACCTGCGTCCCGGGATGCGGGTGCTCGACATGGGCTGCGGTCGGGCGCTCAGCTCGGTATTCCTGGCGAAGGAGTTCGGTGTCGAAGTGTGGGCGACGGATCTCTGGACCAAGCCGACAGAGAACTGGGGGCGAATCCGCGAAGCGGGGGTGGATGGGCAGGTGTTCCCCATCCACGCCGAGGCGCATCAACTCCCGTTCGCACAGGGGTTCTTCGACGCGGCGCTGAGCATGGACGCGTACCAGTACTTCGGCACGGACAACCTGTACCTGTCGTACTTCGCGCGCTTCGTGAAACCGGGCGGGCAGATCGGCATCGTGGTGCCCGGCCTCGTGCAGGAGTTCGAGAAGCTACCGGAGCACCTGGCGCCGTACTGGGAGCCGGACTACTCCTGCTTCCACAGCCCGGCCTGGTGGCGGCGTCACTGGGAGCGAAGCGGGCAGGTGGAAGTCTCACTGGCAGACCTGCTCGAGGATGGTTGGCGCGATTGGCTCCGCTGGGAGGAAGCCTCCAGCGAGAAGAACTACCCGAGCGGACCGAAGGAGATGGAGATGCTCCGCGTGGACGCGGGGCGGAACCTTACATTCGTGCGGGTGGTGGGGCGGGTGAGCTGAGTCGCTCGAAGGCCGCCGCGTTCGTCGGCCTTCGAGCGACTCCAGGACAGATGCTTCCGCACGTCCGCTAGGCCCACACCTCCTCGACGGGGGTGATGCGGATGTTCTCGGGGCTGATGCGGAGGTCGCGGGCGCCGACTTCGCGGTCTTCGTCGGCGAGCTCTGGTTGCGGAGCGTCGTAGGCGATGGTTGCGGGCTCCTTCGAGAGCAAGGCGTTGCGGAGGCCCTCGGCGTCCTTCGTAACCATGACAATGCTCAGGTTCTCGGCGGAGAGGTGCTTGCGGACGACTTCGTTCACTCGCTCGCGGCTGAGCTTCGCAAGCTCGGCTCGCATAGTCTCGGCGAAGTCGCCGATACCGTACCAGCGGCTGTCGAGGGCGTAGCCGAGCTGCTGGTCCTGCGTCTTGGTCATCACGAAGACGTTCTTCTCGAGGTAGTTACGCGTGGCTTCGAACTCAGCGTCGCTGAGGCCGCGCTCGATGAGGCGGGCGAGCTCATGAATTGCGAGCTTGAGCGCAAAAAGGCCATTTTCGGGCATGACCGGGCGCACCCAGATCTCGAAGAGCTGCGAGCGGCGGGGGATATTCGGGTCGGGGAAGAACTGGTACATGCCACGCGGGAAAGCTTCGATGTAGGCGTAGTTCCCGTAGTTGAGCCCGCGAACCTCGCGGAGGCGCTGGAAGAGACGACCATTCGAGGCGCGGTGTTCGCCGAGCCATGCACGGGCGAGCCAGAGCGCTGCGAAGTCGGCGTGGGAGCGAGTAACCGGGATCGGGTGGCCGAGGGAGATGGCAGTGGCGCGCGTCTCCTTCTGAATGATCTCGACTTCCATACCCTGCGGTTCCCGCGCCGTCACCGTAGGCCCGGGCGCCTTCGTCCCCCCTGGCAGACGGGCGAGCTCGGCGCGGAACGAGGCTTCAAACCAGGCGGGGAAGGCACCGGAGAGGCCGACCACGAGGTTCGACTGGCAGTAGCACTCGGCAACAAAGGCCTTTATGTCGTCCAGTGAGATGGCGTCGATGCCGGAGGCCGTGCCGAGCGTCGTGTGGCCGTAGGGCGTCCCAGCGAAGATGTTCGTCTGCAGGCGCTCCTTGCCGAGCTCCTCCTCGTTGTTCGTCCGCAAGTCCTGGATGAGCGCGTTACGCTGCCGTTCCTTCAGGCGGGCGAAGTCTTCTTCGCGGAAGCCGGGCGAGAGGAGCTGCGGCATCGCGATGTCGAGGAAGCGCTCGAGATTGTCGTGATGGATGACGCCGGTGAAGGTGGTCACTTCGCGGTCGACGAGCGCTGAGAAGGACCCGGCGATTGGGAAGAGGGCCCGGTTGATCTCATCGATGCGCTGCTTTTCGCTCCCGGCCTCGGCGATCATGTCCGCGGCGAGCTGTGCCAAACCTTCCTTGCCGGCCGGGTCGTGCGCGGAGCCCACGAGGAACTGGAGCTTGAAGCGAAGGAGTTCGGAGGGTGTGCGCTGGACGACGAACGGGATGTTCTCGCCCGTGGCGGCCGTGCCCTTCTCGT
>JALOAP010000314.1 GCA_023228745.1 Dehalococcoidia bacterium
TTGCATGAAGGGGCCTGACTATAGGCATGGTGACCCCGCACTTGCCATCCACAGCCGGTAAATTATGTGTACTCCCCCTACATAAATCTCTTATTCAGGTCGTGGTGAACCGCCCCCAGCCTTCGCCAGTCGCTCGCATCCGATCGTTCAGACAATGGGCGAACGGCCCGCGAAACCGGGACTACCGGGCAGGGCCGACCCACCCGCATTCCTCCTACGCTTCCGGAGAGAAGGGGAGGTGGGGCCGTGATCTACCTGTATTTAGACGGCGATGACTGGGTGGTAACACGCGATGCCGGTGGTGAGCGCCGGCCGACGGGCTTCAAAGCGGGTGAACCCCTCGAAAAGGTCCTGGCGGCCGTGCGCGGCGCTGCCCCAAAGGTCCAGGTCCTGGTCGGGCGGCCGCCAACCCCCGCCTGACTGGCTAGCCGTCGCCAACATCCCGCCCACCGGTGAACCGGAGGCGTGCTCTCCCCCCTACACCCCGGCTTCCAGCACTTCCCGAACGGTTACGTCCGGAGGCGGCGAGGACGTCGATGCCGCTTCATCGGATGGGGCGGCACTACCCAGCTCGGCGGCAAGCGTAGCTGCCCACCGTCCCCCGGGCACACGATGTCCCAGCGTTCTCCCTTAAAGGGGAGGCTCGGCATGTAAGGCCGCCGCCATCGCGGCTGCAGAGTCCGCCATCGCCGGGCAACTCGAAGCCCGGCGTCCGTCTCTCGCAGGCAGCCCCGGAGGTTTCCCCAGACCCAGTGCCACACGGCGAAGCGCTCGGGACCCACCTCCGCCTCGTGCTCCCAGAACTCGTCCGGGTGCGACTCGTAATAACCAGCGATCACCCGCCCGGGGCGAACGATGTGCGTGAGTTCGTGCTTGCAGATGAACCGCAGGACTTCGATCGGCGTCTCGGGATGGTTCAACACCGGGTGAAACACCACCAGGTGACCGTTCTCGCCCATGAACGACGGGGCGATCCACGCCAGCGGACCCGATGCCGCAATGCGCACCTCCACATCCGCGTCGATCTCCGGAAAGTAGCCCGCACGTACCTCCTGCATCAGTTCCGTCAGCGGATACGCGGTCTCCGACGGCACCGGCTGGAAAAGCAGCGGCTGAAGACGATGCATCGTGAACATCAGTGTGGGCAGACTCTACCCCAACCAGGCAATGCACGCTCCCGCGCAGCCCACGTCACCGCAGCCGCGTCCGCTCTTGCGCCTGGTACCGGGGGCGGGATTCGAACCCGCACGCCTTTCGGCCACCGATTTTAAGTCGGCTGCGTATGCCGTTCCGCCACCCCGGCCAGAGATGGAAACGCCGCCCCGGGGCGGCGTTTCGCGCGCATTGCGCAGTGTACCGGAAATTCGAAACCTAGCCGCGCGGCAGGCCGAGCCCCCGCGTCGCCATAATCCCCTTCTGGATCTCCGTTGTTCCGCCGGCAATCGTCGAGCTGACCGCCTGCATGTAGCCCATCGACGAGCGGTTGCGAACGTTCCCGTGCATCCCGAACAAGTGCATCGAGAGGTTGGCGATTCGCTGCTGCAGCTCGCTCGTGAACAGCTTGCACATGCTGGCTTCGTGGTTCGGAATGAGCCCGTTCGCCTGCATGCTGATCACGCGGTAACTCAGCATCTTGCCCACCTCGGCCTCAATCCACCGGTCCGCGAACTCGAGCCGCGTCTGCGGGTTGTTCTTGAATGTCGCAGGCCCCTTTTCCGTCTGCCGGATCAGCGACTCAAGCTGCTTGCGGATACCTACCGCGCTCCCGATCGAGCTGCGCTCGAAGTCCAGCGTCGTCGTCCCTACATACCAACCACGGTTCTCTTCGCCCACGCGGTTCTTCGCGGGCACGCGAACGTCCTCGAAAAACACCTCGTTGAACGTCTGCTGGCCCGACAGCGTCGTCAGCGGCCGCACCGTCACCCCCGGGCTCTTCATGTCCACCAACAGGTAGGTGATGCCCCGGTGCTTCGGTGCATCCGGGTCCGTCCGCGCGAGCATGTACATCCAGTCGGAGAACTGCGCGCCCGTCGTCCAGATCTTCTGGCCGTTGAGCACATAGTCGTCGCCGTCGCGCACCGCGCGAGTCTGCAGCGCCGCGAGGTCGGAACCTGCCCCGGGCTCGCTATAGCCCTGGCACCACAGTACTTCACCCTTCAGGATGCGGCTCAGGTGCTCTTCCTTCTGCTCCTCGGTGCCGTGCTCGATGAGCGTCGGGCCGATCATCATCACCCCGAAGCCACCCACGTTAGATGGGACGCCCTGTTCCGCGAATTCCTCGTTCAGGATGAACTGTTCGATAACGCTCATGTCGGCGCCGCCGTACTTCTTGGGCCACGCCGGGGCGATCCAACCCTTCGCCGCTACCTTGTCGCGCCACGCCTTCACCGCGCCCATTCGCGCGAACAGGCCACCTTCCTCGCGCTCGGTATCGAACAGCTCCTTTGGTGCTTCCTGCTTGATGAAATCGCGAATCTCTTGCCGCCAGGCTGCCTCTTGCGCGTTGTCACCGAGGTTGATAGCCATAGATTCTCCTACTCTCTGGTAAACGTGTGCCCGCATTGTCGTGCGATCGGCTCGGCCCCGCAAGCGAAGTACCGCGCCCATTATGGCTTCCGGCGAAATTCCGCGTGACGCAAAGGATTCAGCGATGCCGTTCCTGTTATCGAATGTTTCTTCCTCCCCGATCTTCAAAGCCACCCGGGCTAGTGATAGTCTTCACAACTAGGAAGAGCACGGCGTCCGGCCTGTCCCTCCCTGACTCGCTCTGCTTCCCAACTCGCCCTACCGGACGCTCTGCAATGGCCGGTCTCTCCTGGAGAGACCGGCTTCCTTTTGCCCTCCACACCCTCGCCAAATCCCTGCGTGGCTGCCACGTTGCCGTGTTTCGGCGCACAATGCCCTGAGCGCGACATGCACGACGCCCACCAGAAGCACTCCCCACCCGGGCCCCAGCGCCTCGAAGCCGCTGAACCAGAATCGCCCGTCTTACCCAGCCGTGAGCCCCCGAGCGAACGGGAACAACGCCGTGCCGAACGGCGCGCTCGCCTCCAGCGGTTCCCAAACTGGCCCCGCATGCGCCCCGTGCGCTGGGTGCGCCGCCTCCTGGTCAGCGGCCTCCTCTTCCCGTTCCTGCGCATCGGCTACCGCCTCGAGGTGCGCGGGCGCGCCAACTTCCGTGCCGTCGAGCAACCCTGCCTCATCATCAGCAACCACAACATGCACCTGGACCAGAGCATGTTGCTCATGGCGATGCCCTCTGCCTTTCGCCAGCGCGTTGCTATCGCCGCCGCCGCCACCGACATCTTCGGCAACCGCTTCCGGGGCTTCTTCTCCGCACTCCTTGGCAACGCATTCCCCTTTGCCACACGCGGAAGCGGCATTCGCGAAAGCCTCGAGAATGTCGGCCGCATGCTCGACGACGGCTGGAATGTGCTCGTCTTTCCCGAGGGCCGCCTCACCGTGAACGGCCCCATGAAGTCGTTCAAGAGCGGCATCGGCTTCCTCGCCCGCGAAACCGGCGCCGACGTCCTGCCCGTCCGCATCGATGTCCTGCGTCCCGGCTTTTACGAAGGGAAATGGCTCCCGCACCCGCGAGCGCGCGTACGCGTCAACATTGGGAAGCCCGTCCGCATCGAGCCCGGGACCTCATACTCCGAAGCCACCGCCCGCCTCGAACAGGCGGTCCGCGACGCGTAGCCATGGCTGACGAACCGGTTCGCTTCACCGACATCCTGACCACCGCCGCAGCCGTATCGAACTACGTTGGCCAGCCCACGGTCACTGCCACGCATCTTCTCGACGCTATCGCCATCCTCCGGGAAGAAAAGACCATGGAGAACCTGGGTCGCCCCATGTCCCCATTCCTCGGCCGTGCGATGGGGACCCGCGGGGAAGTCGAGCCGCCGGTGCGTGAGCTCGCCCAGCGCTGGTTCGCCCGGCTCGGCTCATCGATCAACGCAGAACTCGAAGGCGACGAACTGGCTGCCCTCATCGAGGAGTTGCGAGCACTCGCCGCTGCAACCGACGCGTCGTAGCCGCCCCGTCGTTACTTCGCGCAGAGCCTCCGCACTACCTCGTACAGGATCTGCATGCCCAGGCGGAGGTTCTCCACGCTAATACGCTCGTTGTGACCGTGCACCCCGGCCAGCTCCTCCGGTCGCACCAGGCATGGGACAAAGCCGTAGGCCGGCACGCCGCGCACGCGGTACACGCGTGAATCCGTGAACCCGCTCGTGAGCTCCGGCGCAAGGTGCGCCCCCTCGACCATCTCCTGGACGACATCGCGCACCACCGCGAGGAACTCACCATCCAGCGGCGAGTCGGCTCCCCGGAACCGGTTCAGCACCTCGATCACC
>JALOAP010000316.1 GCA_023228745.1 Dehalococcoidia bacterium
GGCGCCCCGTCCGACGCGTCCAACGGCGTCGGTTTTCGCGCCTGCAAGGCACTGTAATCTGGTTTTCTGGAGGCCTGTTTTACCGGCGATAGCCGGGAGGCACAAAAAAAAGGAGACGCGATGTCCGGCATGACCGATTTGGTCCTCTACCAGAAGCACTACGACCTGATGCTGTACGCCCTGCCGCTCGTCAATCGATTCCCGGCGAGTCAGCGGTTCATCCTGGGGCAGAAGATCGAAGTCTGCATGCTGGACATCGCGTGCCTGATCGTCCGGGCGCAAAAGTCGCGGCAGTACCGAAAGGCGCGCCTCTTCGACATCGATGTGGCGCTGGAGGAGCTTCGGCTCCTCGTGCGCCTGGCGAAGGACCTGGGATACATAAGCCACAAGCGTTACGGGCTTTTTTGCGAGCGGGTCGACGAGATCGGCAAGATCCTCGGCGGCTGGCTCAAGAGCGCATAGATCCACGGGGCATGGTTGACTATGGCAGCGATCCGGGGTGGCAACTTCAACAACACGGCGAACGCCGGGGTGTTCTATCTGAACGTCAACAACGCCCCGTCCAACGCGAACAACAACATCGGTTTTCGCGCCTGCAAGTCAGGTTATCCCGCGAGACGCGCGGAAGGATTTTCCGCGCGCAGTGCACATGTGACTTGGAATCATGACCCGCACCGACGGCCCACGGAACGGCCCGGGGTGAAAAACAAAAAACGGGGCTGCGCCCCTGGTAGGGAAACCGAACGGGACGCGTCCACCCGGGCCGGAGGTCGGCGATGAAAACGCACAAGCACCTCTACGCCCGGATCTGCGAATTCGACAACATCCACCACGCCTATTTGAAGGCGCGCCGCGGCAAGCGCTACAAGGACGACGTACTGGCGTTTTCCGCGCGCCTGGAGGAGCACCTGATCGACATCCACAATCAACTGACCTGGCAGACCTACCAGCCCGGCGCTTACCATTATTTTACCGTGACCGAACCCAAGACGCGGATGATCGCGGCCCTGCCGTTTACCGACCGCGTCGTCCATCACTGCCTGTGCAACGTGATCGAGCCGATCTTCGAGGCGTCGTTTATCCGCGACAGCTACGCCTGCCGCCCCGGCGGCGGCGTCCTGGCCGGCGTGCTCAGAACCACCCGCTTCCTGCGGGACGCCTGGCGGCGCTGGGGAACAGTGTACTGCCTCAAGGGCGACGTCAGCAAATACTTCTATTCCGTCGACCACGAAACCCTCAAGCGCATCATCCGCCGGAAGATCGCCTGCCCCGACACCCTGGGACTGATCGACCGGATTATCGATAGCCCCGGAGGCCCCGTCGGTATGCCGATCGGGAACCTGACGAGTCAGCTCTTCGCCAACGTCTATCTGGACGCGCTGGATCACCACATCAAGGGCACCCTCCGCGTCCGCTACTATGTCCGCTACATGGACGATTTCGTTATCTTCCATCACGACAAGGCGTATCTGCGAGGCCTGCTTGACGAGATCTCCGGATACCTTCACCGCACCCTGCACCTGACCCTGAACGGAAAGACGCAGATTTTCCCGGTCAAGCAGCGCCCGGTTGACTTCCTGGGCTACCGGATCTGGCCCACGCACCGGTTGATGCGCAAGGCCAATGTCAAGCGCACCCGCCGCAAATTCCGGAAATTCTCGCGTCTGTACCATGCCGGCCGGATGACGATGGACGAGATCCGCCCGTCCATCATGAGCTGGCTCGGCCACGCAAAGCACGGCGACACCTGGCGGATTCGGCAGAAAGTGCTCGGTAGCTGCGTTTTTTCCAGAGACTTCCGGAAGGGGGGAATCGACCATTGAACATCGACATCGAGAGCGGCATGATCGCAGCGGCCATGATCGGCACCCTTGCATTCTTCATCCGCAAATGGATCGCCGGACTGGAGGCCCAGATCCAGACGCTGGCCACGGCCCTGAGCGCCAAGGTCAGCGATGCGCAATGCCGCGAGCGCCAAAGCGGCGTTTCCGCGGACATCAATAAGATCTGCGCGGAGAAGGAGCGGTCCCACGAGCGGTTGTGGGACCACCTGCACCACCACCGCCACGCAGAATCGGGCGAGTTCGTCCTCACCACAAAAGATTAAAGGAGAAAGAGTACCATGAAGAAGCGAATCGACACCCTGCGGAGAGTGCTGCCGGATCTCCTTGTGCTGATGTCCATCATCGGGATCCTGGCCATCGCGCCGACATCGATCCTCCCGATCGAGGCCAAGGGGGGGCTTTTGGCCCTGGTCATCACCAAGCTGATCCTGATTTCGTCAGGCATCGTGCACGCGCACCTGTCGCGAAAGTGGGTTTTCCCCTATATCGATTTCCAGGCCGAGGCCGCGTGGTCCAACAACCTGATGATCATCGCCTGGTACACCGTGATCATCTGGGGCTGGGCCCGGGGGGGATGAACATGGGAGCGAAACCGCAACCGGACGCCGTACACGCCTGCGGACACTGCGGCCAGACCAGGGATATTCTGATCTGGGTTGAGGACGAGGACGGACACCATGAGCCGTTGTGCACTGATTGCTATTATCATCGCCATCCTGATCGGGACGACGCCGCCGGTTCATAGCGCCACCGCCGACCGCTGCCGGGACTATCTGCCGGACGTCCGCGCCCAGCACCTCCGCTGGTTCGGACCGGCGTTTCCATGGTGGTACGGTCTGGGGCAACTCCGCCAGGAATCTGGCTGCCGCGCGACGGTCACGGCGTTCGACCATGGCCAGGGCATCGCGCAGTTCATGCCGGCGACGGCCGCGGAGATCCGCCGCCTGATGCGATCCCCCACGCTCAACCCCTACAACCCGGAGCACGCCATCCGCATGCAGGCCTATTACATGGCGCGGCTGCACCGCCGGAACCCGGCCGGAGCCTTGTGGATGACGTACCAGGCCTACAACGGAGGGTGGGGCACGCTCAAGGCCGAGATGGCCCGTGCGGGCGGGCCCGATCGAAAGAAGATGCGCGCGGCGTGCCGGCGGAAGATCATCCCGCTCAAGCGCGGGCGCACGCTTAACTTGTGCGATGTCAATTACGATTACGCCGTCCGGATCCACCGCTACGGCCAGACCTGGCGCACGGCCCCGGACGGGATGAGGTATTGGTGATGGACACACGTATCAATAAAGGATGGACGCTTTTGTCCGCGATCGGCATGGCGGTATTTTTGGCGATGGCCTTTCTTTTGGGCCGGGGCCTGCCGAGCGAGACCGCCACGGCGGAGATCGCCGCCGCCGCCCGGGAGCAGATCCAGGAGCACTACGCGGCGGAGATCTCCGCACGGGACGCCGAGATCGCGCGAATCCGCCAGGAACTGACCGCGACCGACGCCCGAGCCAAGGCGCTCGCCGCGGTCATCAAACAAAAAGAAGAGGAGATCCGACATGTGGCGAAACCCACGAGCAGCGGAGAGATTCGGAGCCGTTTTCGTCGCCTGGGCTATGATCCTGTTGCTGCCTGCGATGGCGCCGGGGGCTGAGACGATCTGTTTCGACGACGCCGCCGCCGCCGCCCTGGTCGTCGAGGTCGAGCAATGCCGCATCCGCACCGAGCAGGCCGACCTGTACCGCGCGCAGGCGGAGGAGCTGACCGCCCAGATCGGCCTGGAGCGGGAGATGGTCCGGGCCTGTCAGGCCAAGACGGCCACAACGGCGCAGGCCCTGGAGGAGGAGCGCGCGCTTTGCGCCGCAACCGCAACCGCGGAAAAAAAGGCTTGCGACGCCAGAGTGAAAGCGGTAAGACCCTCCGTGTTCCGGACGGTCCTGGGCGCCCTGGGCGCGGTCGGAATCGGCATCCTGGTCGGTGCCCTGTTGCTGTGACGATCGGGCGGCATCCCGGCCAGGTTTTTGTCTAACACTGTCTAACAATGGGGGGTAAAATAAGGCCAAATGCGGGATTTGCGAAAAATAATAGTTAGCAATATCGCGTAGATATAAAATTAGCCGCCCCCTAAAACTGACTCTTAATCAGTAGGTTGTCGGTTCGATCCCGACAGGGCTCACCATTAAATCAAGGGGTTAGCGAAAGCTGACCCCTTTTTTTGTCTAACACTTGTCTAACACCGGCTGGCATGATTTTTGACGTAGGGCGTTTTTGCGCCGCGAATCGGCTCTTAAGCCATCCAAAATAGCGGTGCAACTCATCGATATTGTTCCGGGATCAAAAATAATTTAAAAAAAGTTTGTGTCGGGCGCTGAATTATCAGTTTCTCTCGGCGATTTTCGGCAGGGCGAAGGGCCGCTTGGAGCGGATGTCCTCCACCATGTGGGAGTAGACCCGGACGATCATGGTCGGGTCCGTGTGGCCGACCCGCTCCGCGAGATCTCCGATCGGGG
>JALOAP010000315.1 GCA_023228745.1 Dehalococcoidia bacterium
CGTCGAGCAAGGATTACTACGCCATTCTCGGCGTCCCACCCTCCGCCACGTTGGTGGAGATTAAGGCTGCCTTCCGCAAGCGGTCGTTCGAGACACACCCAGACCGGAACGCCTCGCCCGACGCGACCCGGCGCATGGCCGAGCTGATCGAAGCGCGCGACGTCCTGACCAACCCCGTGAAGCGCGACCAGTTCGACCGCGACCGTCGCTCGAACGGCCGGGGTGCGAAGGCGCCAACGCGCATGGGCCAGCACCGGCGCGAAGCGGCGCGGAAGCCACCGACGCAACCCGTGTTCCGCAAGCCCCCGGCGACGGGTGTGGGGTCGATCCAACCAGAGCGGCTCCCGGACTGGTACGAGTTCCTCGGGCTCCGCGTGACCGCATCGACGGCGGAGATTGTGACCGCGCTGCGGCGGATGCAACTCCACATCGACACCACCGACTACGCACCGGACGACAACACGCTGCTTCGCCGCCAGGTCCGCGCTGCCGCGGATACGCTCATGACGCCGAAGAAGAAGGCGATCTACGACGCGGCGATGGAGGGCAAGGCGCCGCCCGCAGGACAGTACCCGCACCTTCATCCGAACTGGTACACCTTTCTAGGCATTTCGCCCCGCCGCCTCGATGAGCTAGCCGAGCGGGTGACAGAACTCTCCGAAGGGCTGAAGCCGACGTCGGCGGAGTACAAGGCGATCCAGGAGGCGTGGCGCACACTGCGTGATGCGGAGCGGCGCGCCGAATACGACGCTGCCCTCCGCGCCGAGGCATCTGCCCCCGCTGCTGGCTAGGCAGGGTTACCAGGGACTACCCTCCACCGCCCCCTGCCGAACGCAGCGGCTTGGCCACTTGCGCGCCGCGCCGGCCACGCATCTCCATCGGTGTGAACACCGCCACGATGACGCAGACAATGACGCCCATGATGCCCAGCGTCAGGCGCTCGCCGATGATATCGGCGACGACGCCGATGGGCAGCGCCATGAGACCGAAGGCCGCGAACGCGAAGAACGTCAGCGAAATCACACGCCCGAAGTACTCCTGCTCCGTCACCTTCGCCACGAGGGCGCCGTTCAACGTCTGGAAGCCGCCGCTCGCAATACCAACAATGAACATCGCCAGGGCGAGGCTGAACCACGTGGGAGCGATTCCCGTCGCAATGAGCGAAAGGCCGAACAAAAAGGCGGAGACCGGGTACACCAGGTTCGCGCGCGGCGAGTCGGCGATCGACGCCATCCAGAGGCTCGATACCAGGCCACCAGCAGCACTCACGGCGAACAGGATCGTGACGTTGTCGGAGTCGCGGTTGAACGCCGTCTCCACCAACCCCGGGAGCAGGGTCACGTAGGGGAAGCCCATCATGATGATGAGCACGTACCCGAGGATAAGGATGCGCAACTGCGGGTGCGACCAGACGTAGCTCACGCCGCTCGCCATATCTCCGAGCACGCTCCGGCCGGAGGGGTTGGGGTTTGGTTTCGTGGCCGGGAGCATCACCGTCGTGATGATCGCCCCGATGTAGAAGACGGCCATCACAAAGTAGGCGCCGCCCTTCCCGAAGAAAGTGAGTCCCAGCGCGAGGCCGGCCAGCGCCGGCCCGACAATTCGCGCGCCGTTGAGCGCGACGCCCTGGGAGAGGGCAATGGCGTTCCCGCGGCGTTCGGGCCCCACGATTTCGAACATGAAGCTCTGCCGCGCCGGCCCGAGGAACCCGAACGACGAGCCAATCACAAACGAACCTACCGCGAGGAAGGCGACAGTCACCAGGTCCGTCACCAGGAGCAGCGCGATGCCTGTGAACGCCAGTGTGATCGTCACCTGGCAGACGATGATCACAAACCGCTTGGAGAGCCGGTCGGCCGCCGCGCCACCGGGGGGCCCGAAGAGCATCTGCCCGAGCCCCTGGGCAAAGACCACGACACCCACGGCGCTGTTCTTCTGGGTCAAATCGTAGGCGACGACGCTCTGCACGACCGTCGACATGAAGAAGGCGACAAAAGCCAGGATCGTGCCCACCCAAAGGACACGGAAATCCCGCAGCACCAGCGCGGTAAAGGTGCCAGACAGCCAGTTTCTCACCACGGGTAGCCTACGCGGCACAGGGGTCAGTGTCGCCTGGTGCGACTGCCCAAATAGCAGAGGACGCCCCTCTCAGGGGCGTCCTCTCTTGGTGACAGTGCCGGCGGCTTAGCGCTCGACCGGAGTGTCCTTGTCGTTCCCCCACTCCAGCCAGGAGCCATCGAAGTTGCGCACGCTTTCGTAGCCCAGGAGCCGGAGCGTGAACAGCGAGTGCGCTGCGCGTACACCCGTCTGGCAGTAGGTGATGACTTCCTGACCCGGCTTCAGGCCTGCAGAACCGAAGAGCTCGTGCAGTTCCTCTGCCGACTTCCAGACCTTCGGCTCGGCCTCGGTCAGCGAGCGCGTCCAGTCGAGGTTGACTGCGTTCGGCACATGGCCGCCCTTGGCCGCCCGCACGTCGGCGCCGGTGTACTCCGCGGGCGAGCGCACGTCGAGGATAACGACGTTCGGGTCGGGGCTGGTGGCCTTCTCTTCCACGTAGTCCAGGGCGCAGACGACTTCGTCGTTGATGTTCGTCTGGAAGCTCACCTTCGTGACCGGCGGAGCGTCCTTCGTCGTCGCGAGGCCCTCCTTTTGCCACTTGGCCCAGCCACCGTTGAGCACGGAGGCGTCGTCGTGGCCGTAGTACCAGAGCACCCACCAGAAGCGCGTCGCCCAGAGGCCGTTGCCGTCGTCATAGACGACGACGTGCTTCGAACCGTCGATGCCGATCTCGCCAACTGCCTCGGCGAAGAGGGTATCGCGAATGACGTAGAGGCTCTCATCCGGGTCCTTCAGGTTGGCCGTGTCATACCAGACGGCACCCGGGATATGGCCTTCGTCGTAGGATTCCTTCTTCCGGACGTCGACGACGACGATGCTGTCGTCGTCGACCCGGGCGCTGAGGGCGTCTGTTTCGGTCAGCAGGTCGGGGTTGGCGTAAGCCGAAGGGGTTTCGGTTTCGGTTTCGGTTTCGGTTTCGGTTTCGGTTTCGTCAGTAGCATCGCTGGTGCCGGTCGAGGCCGGCGTGTTGGTGGCATCTGCATCGTCATCGTCGCCCCCGCACGCCACGAGGAAGGCAGAGAGTGCGACGAGCAGCGCGAACGGCAGCAGAATGCGTGACCAGGTAAGTCTTCGGGACATCATTACTCCTCGGGCGCGAGCTCGGCGGCCCGCTGTGCGATGGCGGCAAGCGCCTTTTTCTGGTCGACCGGCTGAGCAGCGCGCGAAAGGCTGATGCGCCATTCGCCTGCGCGTACCGGCTCAATTGCGAAGTCGAAGCCGAGCTTTGCGCCCTCCCAGGGGACGGTCGAAAGCGCGGGCGCGTGGTCGGTGAGCAACTCGAGTCCTTCGTCGCCCTTCAGCTTTTGGAGCGCTTCACGCGCCTTCATTGCGGGGTACGGACACATCTCGCCTCGTACATCCAGTTCCATTCCGTTCCTCCTGGGGTACCGGCTACGGGAGCCGGCGAATGAGCTGCACGCCGACGTAGGCGCCGCCGAACAGCGCAATTGCGAACAACCACCCGCTCACGGCGAGCGAGGGGATGGACGAGAAGAAGGCGCCGATGGTGCACCCGACGGCAATAACCGAGGCGTAGCCCATCAGCCCGCCACCAATGAGTAGCTGCGGGTAGCGCGCCCACTGCCGCGAGTAGCGCACCTTGAATTCGCCCGAAAGCACCGACGCGGTGAACGCGCCCAGGACGAGGCCGCTCATGGTCATCGTTCGGATCGTGAGCCAGTCGGCGTTGGCGACCGGGATGCAGCCGGCGAGGGCATCCACGCCCTTCAGCGGCAACCCGCCGACGCTGAAGCTCTTGGCGACGTTGTCGCCCCAGAGTGCCAGCCCGCCGGTCACACCGAGGGGGCTCTGAAGGTTGTAGGCGGCGATCGAGAGCACTGCCAGCGCGAGGGCGCCCGCCATATAGGACCAGCCCTTGCCGGTGAACAGCGTCTCGTAGCTGCGCTTCAGGTGGTCGCCGAGGGTCAGGGCAGGGGGAGCGGCCTTCCGCGCCGGCGCGGGCAGGCTGGGCGAGCGAGACTCCCACCAGAGCAGGCCGATGTAGATGGCCGCAAGCACACCGAGCGTCAGCAGGATCGCCACTGGCATGCCGAGATTCGTGGGGAGCCAGTTCGATTCCCGCTTGCTGATGTCGTTGTCCCACCACCAGGCCCACGTCTTCGAGGCGGCCCACAGCCCGACAAGCATCCCGCCCATGGCCACCCATGAGTTCAGGTAGCCTTCGCCCATCCGCCAGAGGGTGCCCGTCGCGCAGCCACCAGCCAGCACCATG
>JALOAP010000317.1 GCA_023228745.1 Dehalococcoidia bacterium
CGGACGATCCGCGCCGTGGAGTAATTCAGTCCGGAATAATCGCCGGTCAGCAATTCATAAGGGACGTCGGTGGTGATGGACAGCATCGTCAATAGCAACTTCACAAACGGAGCAAACGTATTTCCCGGACGATTGGAACTCGTTAATTCGACTTTTTCGCCGGGACGTAGATATTCGATGATCGCGTTTTCAAGTTCTTCGATTTTTTTGTTGTTATCGTCCGTGGTCACGCCAATGCCCAGCTGTCGGCCAACGGGATCGGGTGTTTCCACCATGGCCAGATATTTGGCGGCCATTTTCGCGCCGTCGATTTCGGCGTCTAAATATGAGTTCAGGTCATTGGCTATCAGGACGCCGGGCGCGTAATGCGGAACGCCGCGCAACTGCATCGGGCGAAGCGTTTTAAATCCGTGGACAACGTTTTCGGCGGAGACATACACCGGATTGCCGCCGTAATTTGGATCGGCAAACCAGTAGCCGGTAACACGGCCGGTCAGCTTTTCGTATTCAATACCCTGCCGCGTCTCTTTCGCGCCGGGTGCGGCGTTGATGTCTATGCCGCCGGACGTGTATTTATCCCTGGAGCTGGTCAGCCAGTCGGCGTCGTATAATTGCAACGCGTAAGGAATGTAACTGTTCGGAACTTTCGGGTATGTTTTGACTAATATAAACTCGCCGTTTTCGATTTCCTGGCGCTTGGCCAGCCGCATTAATTCATAATAGTGCGATTTGCCGTCCGCCGAGGCTTCGTCCATCCACCAACGCACGGCGTCTTCGATCTTCTGGATGGATTTTTTATCGAGCTTGCCTTGGGAATTCCAAACTTTGGACTGATAGACTATTCCCGTTCCGATAGAATAATCCACCATGACATCAATGGCACGCGCCAGATAGGGAAAGTCCCGGATAAGCTGGCGAATGCGTGATCTGAGCATCGGAGTGCTGGCGCCGACAATATCGTTGATGTTGGACGCGATCGGGTTCCAGGCGCCGGTGAGACGGTTCGTTTTCGCGCCGGCATATAATTCGGCGCGCTGCATGTGCGCGTCAAACTCCATGCGCCCGGCCTGCCGCCGGTAAAATTTACGCAACAGGGCGCGGCGCGGCGCGATAATACCGACAGCGGCGTCAATGAAATCAGCCATGATTCGTTCGGCGTTGCTCATGCTCCGCGGCCTCCCTGCTTGGCGTAGGTGCGCAGTGAACAAGTCCCGGCGTTGATGGCAATGTCATTGATAATTTCAGTGCGCAGACTTTGAAGATCTTTAAGATTGGCATCGGTATAGGTCGCCGATTTGCCGTCCATGGTCATGGACACCTCACGCTCGCCGGCAATGATTGCCCGGATCGCTTCCTCTACATTCGTCAGATCGGTTGCTGTGTACATTTATTTCCCCGTTAGGTTTGGGCGGGCTGGCAATTTATCCCAGCCCACCCGGTTTCTGTCGGAGCTAAATCCCACGCACTGCGCTCGGGGATAATTCCACTTACGCTTCGCGCGTCGCTCCGCTCGCTCTCAGCGAGTGTCATTAAGGAGATCACCATGCGTGGAAACAGCATACACCCGTGTTTTTTGGCGTTTTGCGTGTTTACGGAACTTTGGGGAATACCTGAGGATCATTAAGGGATATCTGAGAATTGTTGAGGAGTCTTTTATAAATCTTTTTTCTTGACCGGGGTTAAATTTAAAAAGTCAATTAAAAAAAATCATTATTTTATAAAATCTCATTAAGAAAATAATGATTCGCGAATGGTGAATAGTGAATGGTGAATAAAAAAGCCCGGCGGATGCCGGGATCCTGGATTGTTTTATCTCGATCTTTTCCCGGGGAATGACGTTTCACTCTTTTCTTGCTTTATAATCCTTTTTGCTGTTTTTATCCACGATGCTTGTGTTTCGGGATGCTCCTTTTTGACCCATGCGAGAGCACGCGCCAGCACTCGATATAATTCGCCCTGATCAATTTTTTTCTCCGAGATTTTCGGCGGTCTGCCGATAACGATAAATCCCTGCACGGCGTTGTCATACTCAATGCGATAGCCTTCGGCACGGAGGCGGTTGATGTAACGCTGCGCGGTTTTGGGTGTGCATCCACATCGTTCAGCAATGTCTGTGCAGTTCAGATGTACGCCGGACAGCAGCATCCGGCGCACCCATTCGTAACGGTTCATCACGCCATGC
This sequence comes from Dehalococcoidia bacterium, assembly GCA_023228745.1. Lineage (GTDB taxonomy): Bacteria > Chloroflexota > Dehalococcoidia > Tepidiformales > Tepidiformaceae > JALOAP01. The sequence continues at coordinate 2,183 of JALOAP010000317.1, forward strand.
AGGAATTCACTTATTTTCGGTTTACATTTCGGCATGGTTCCGTTCCCGTTCAGCGACACATTCAGGGCATCCGCAAGATCGAGGCCGTTCCGTACAGCGCATTTCTCCGCCGATGATTTCGTTGATTTTTGGATTGCGGGAAAACTGGTCATCTTTTTCGCGTATTTCTTCTAATAATTTTTTGTGTTCGTCGTCCCAGTTTTTCGGCGCGTTGAACACATATCCGTGATATTTCCCGTAGATCTCTCCGTCTGGATGAATAACGATATGATCGTTGCAAGTGTTAAGATGGATAAGATCAATGTCAACGCCAACACTGGTGACTTCCGCGTACATTTTGATTATTTTGTCCATTTTAATTCTTGTTGACTCCAGCGCGCGCCATGCTTCATCTACTTCGTCCGGCTTGATCTGCGTTGCGCGATAATAGACATTTTCCAATTCTTTATCGTTACCGGTTAATGTGCTGACGCCCCATGCTTCGTGATATTTATTTTCTTTATTGATTATCATTTTATTCTCCTTTCTTTTCGACGGTCCAAAATGGTTTGCCGTCGCTCTCGATGAATTTTATTTTTAAGTTTATTCCGGTTACGTCAAACAATACCTGGGCGATTTCCTCCGCTGCCTCGCGGGAGGGTTTGTCCGGCGGATGGTCCAGGAATGCCTGGACGGCGGGCTGCAAATGCCCCGGAAGTGTGATTTCAGCCTTGCAGTAATAAATCCCCTCCGCAATGATCAGAGCGATGCCAAAAAATTCATGTGGCTGGATGGCCTTGAATTGCAATGCCTTGTAAATCATTTCCAGGTGGTCGGCGATATCGGCCCGCGCTTCGTCCGGGCACCATGAATCAACCAGGTAATCCGCCCACCAATCATCCACGGCGCGGATCGCCGGAACGAGGTTGTATCGATGATCCTGTATGTTCAGATCGTACACGCCGCCGGCCAGGAACAGATCACGTTCGGACAGGACGGCATGAGCGAGTTCGTGCAGGTGCTCCAAGGGCCCGACGGGATCCTTCGGATTGTCCGGGACATAGATCGTATGCGTCTTCGTTTCCGGATTGCTCAGGATTTCCAAATCCTTCGTATTGTTCGGCTGATATTCAACCCGCCAGGTCAACTGGCGGGTGACTTCTTTTATTTTGGCTTTGAGATCCATGATCATTTCCTGAGAGCGTCTAATCCGCCCGCTTTTTCGATATCTGCCATCACCGCTTTTTCTGTGTTGCGGTCAAACGGCTCCCCGAGATTTTCGCAAGAGAACCACCCGCGTTTTTTTCCGGAGGGTTCGGTATAATTTGTGTGGCTTGCGTTATGTTTTTCTGCGATTCTATCAGCTTTGCCCGTAAGGTGTCCTTTGTGCAGTCCAAAAAAATGTTCCATGATTTTTCTCCTTTCAATTCTGGATTCCCGCCTTCGCGGGAATGACAAAAAAATTGTTTTGGGCGTTCCCGTTCTATATTTAGTCAACTGTCGGTCTGGCGAAATCCCAAAAATTGGCGCGGCGTCCGACGACGACTTTGTACCAGCCTTCACCACGTGCTTCCGGGTGCTGTCCCTTGCGGTGATACAGCGTCGGATTCTGCGCGTATATGGCACCATTAGCACGGATTTCATTTGTAATCAAATGGTGATCCGCAGCAACGTCGTCATCAACCCGGTACTCTCCGCCGGAAAACACCATGACATCGGTGCGCGGGCATTTGGCCGGGATTAATGCAACGTCTCCATTACGCAGGACTGTCGGGAGCTTGTCTTCAGCGATTCCCCAGATCCACGCCTGAGCGGCACGGACGGGAGAGACAGGCGACGGATCGCGTTTGATCGCGCCATGGACGACGGCGGCATTGATCGGGTGCGCAAACGGATTTCCGTTTTCATTATATCCGATTAAAAAATAGGATTTGCGGACGGACAGAAACCAGTTTTTGTGTGTCCGGAAGGACTGGCGCACCTGGATGACAAAAAGATTTTCTTTGGCATCGATACCGTACAAATCGACCGTGACCTGTTCGCCGCGGCCCTTGCTGTCCCAACTGGAGCGTTGCTCCCAGCCGCCGTGTTCATCGGGGCCATTTTCGATTGCGCGGACGCATTCCCAAGCGGCGGACAGACCTTCCGGTTCGGCGGAGCGGGAGTTAAACCAATTATATC
>JALOAP010000004.1 GCA_023228745.1 Dehalococcoidia bacterium
ATCTGCGGGGGCATCATGGATGTCTTCGTCGAGCGCCTTGGGGCTTCCGAAACTCCTTCGTAGCGCGCCAGGCGCGAGACTGGCCGCATGGCCACCGCCCAGGAGCCTGGCAGTGCACCCCTCCGCACTACTCCGGGCACCAGACGAAGCGACGCGGCGGCGGGCGATCGCCAACTTCACGGGTGATTTGCGGCGGATTTCCGAGCGGATGACGTAATTGCCGGAACCTGAGGTGCCGCTTAGAATCCTCGCGTGTTGGTAGCTCCCGGTGCGGCCGTTCTTTTTGTACTGTACGTCGCATTGCCGTTCGTGGTGCTGGCGCTGGTGGCGCAGAATCGCCATCGGAGCCAGGCATTCACGCTGTGGGGCTTCCTGAGCTGGCTGGGCATAATCATCGGCCCGGTTATCATGCTGGTGGCACCGCCCGGTGGGTTCGCGAATAGAGGTGAGGCCCACAACAAGGCCGGGTAAACGCTGCGCAGAAGTTTGGCCCAGTGACACCGGCGTATATCCTGTAGCATGGAAGTGTCCCGAGGAGTCGGGGCGGAAGGAACGCATATGTTTGGCACTCTGGGTGCACCCGAACTGATCATCATCGCGGTCGTGCTGATCCTGCTCTTTGGAGTGGGCAAGGTGAGCGGCCTTGGCCGTGAGCTCGGCTCTTCGATCAAGGAGTTCCGCCGGGCGGTGAAGGACGAGGACGAAGAGCAGGCCCCGCCGGTCCAGCAGGCGACCACACAGGCTCCGCCGCCGGTCGCGCCGCCCCAGCAGCAGTACACGCCGCCGGCACAGCAGCCGCAGCAGGCGCCGCCGCCTCCGCAGCAGCACCAGGGCGAGCAGAACAACCCGAACGTGTTCTAGCCTCCCCGAAAAGAGAACGACCAACGGCCCTCATGCACGAGGGCCGTTTTCTTTCCCCGGAAGGAGCGATCGTTCGGCTGGCCACGAGTAGAGTGCGCCCATGGATACGCCTGAACTTCTCGGTACGAAACTCTTCGACCTGACCGGGCGCGTCGCGCTGGTTACCGGCGCGGGGCGCGGGCTCGGCCGGACGATGGCGCGGGCGCTGGCCGCGGCTGGCGCCGATGTTGCCGTTTCGAGCCGAACGCCGGCGGAGCTGGATTCGCTGGTGGCGGAGATAGAGGCGCTCGGCCGGCGAGCGAAAGCGATCACCTGCGACGTGACCGACGAGGCCGGGTGTGGACGGCTGGTAGACCATGTGGCCGGGTCCCTGGGCGGGTTGGACATCCTGGTCAACAACGCCGGGATGAATATCCGCAAGCCGATTCTCGAGCTGAGTGCGGCAGAATTCCGGCAGGTGCTGGATACCAATCTGCAGGGCTACTTCCTCTGCGCGCGGGCAGCGGGGCGGGTGCTCACCGAGCAGGGCTCCGGGAAGGTCATCAATGTGTCGAGCATCATGGGGCGCGTGGCGCTGCCAGCCCAGGGCGCCTACGCCAGTTCGAAAGGCGCGATCGAACAGCTAACGAAGGTGCTGGCACTGGAGTGGGCGCCGAAGAATGTGCAGGTAAATGCCTTGGCGCCGACCTACTTCGAGACCGAACTGACCCGCCCGCTGTTCGAAGACCCGGACCGCCATCAGTTCATCACAGAACGCACACCGGCGGGCCGCTGGGGTCAGCCGCACGAGCTTGCGGGCGCTGTGATCTTCCTGGCGAGCCGCGCGAGCGACTACATCACCGGGCATACGCTGGTCGTGGATGGCGGCTGGACAGCGTGGTGAGCCCAGCGCACAGCGTTATGACAAGCCCCGCACTTAACACTTGACCGAAACTTACGGGCTCCCAGCGGGTCCCCGGTTCATCGCCACCAAGGGTGGAAATCGGCGCTTTCTGCGGCTGTATCAGGGATTCACCGATGCAGCCACCGCGCAATGCTCGCCTAGGCTTAGGCCGTGGATCCGCATCTTCCTTCGGAGCCCCGCAAAGGCCCGGGCATACTCGCACAGCTTTTCCGCAAGCCGCAGTTCCTGCTTCCCATGGTGGTCGTGGCGGGGATGCTCGGGGTGGCGTTTGGCATCCAACCGGGCGGAGCCCCGTCGACGAGCGAAGCGGCGCATGAGCTCGACCCCGGGCCGGGGCGGGGCACCGAGACCCCGGAATGGAGCCCATCGCCGAGCCCTACGGCTACGTCTTCGCCCGAAACCCCCGTGAGTACTGCCGCCGCAGACGAGACGGCGACCAGCGATGTCGCAGGAGTGCAGGGGACGCCAACCGTATCCGCCACACCGGAGCCCGACCTGAGCCGGCAGGCGACGGAATGCGGGGCGATCCAGGAGACGACGGTTCCACTCGCGGTCGAGCAGAACATCATGGGCGTGGCCGTGCGCGCGCAGAGCGTCGCCGTCTACCCGGTGGACTATCTCCGCTGCATCCTGATGGCCACGGGCGGGCGCGAGGCGGTGACACTTTCAACGGCACTTGGAATGGCCGCGGCACAGGGGTCGACCCACGCCGTACTCGTGGATCTGTGGGTGACGAATGGGGGCCACGAGTTTGCACAGGTGAACCTGAAGAGCGCAAGCATCGCTGCTGCCGGGCAGACTTTTGCGCCCCTCGCTACGCTCGGCGGACGCGCCGAGGTGGTGGTGTCGAGCGGCCAGGGCCGGAACGTTACGCTCGTGGGCGTGCTCAGAAACGACGTGGGCACAACGACCGGACCGATGACCGTGACGATTGAAGCGCCCCTCACGGGCGGCAAGCAGAACCAGGGCAAGTACCAACTCTTCCTGCCGACTCCGTAGGAGTCACTCTTCGAGCAGGACGACGTTTTCGCCCGTACCATCGAAACCTTCGTACACGGAGTTGGGAAGCACCGTGGTGAAGGAAACGAACTCGGCGACAACCTCGGTATGGCCCTTCCCACCGCAGCCCTGGCCGCTGCAGGACTCCATCCCGTGGAGATACATGAAGGCGAAGCCGAGGATCGTGGACTGGCTTTTGTGATCAATCTTGTCGACGACGGGGATGATGATGATGCGGGCCGAGTCTTCGCAGCCCGGCCGGATGCGTGAGACGCCATCGGCGCCGGTGATGAGGACGTCGTCGCGCGCGTTGCCAGGGCAGCCCGCTGGGGCGGGACGAGCGAGGCGATCGCTGACGCCCTGGTCGGTCGGGCCGGCCATATTCCCGGTCTCCGGGTCGACCTTATCGCCGACCTGGAAGCGCTTGTTCGAACCGTTGATGATGGCGTTGCGGTAGCGGTTGGCACCGGAGCCGTCGAGGCCCAGTGCGCCGAAGTCACCGCCGGCGTTGTTCCCCGCGCCCCATTTGAGCTGGCACCTCACATTTTGGGTGAACACGGGCAGGCCCTGCGCGTCGGTACCTTCGTAGCAGGGGTTTTGAAGCAGCTCGCTGGTGGGGTCGTTGCTCGCGATGAAGCCCCAGGGGAGGACCCCGTTGCCGCCCTTATACGTCGCGGCACGGGCCTGGGCGGTGGCCTGCACATCCGATCCGCTGAGACCGAGGATGCGGAGGAAGGCGTAGTTCACGCGGCGGCGCGCGGTCACACGGATCGTGTCCGCAGGACTGCGGTTGCCCGTGATCTGCACGTCGGCCGACGTCGAGCCGCCGGCGTTGGCGGCCACGTAGGTTTCAGCGCTGGATGTCGCGACACCGCTATCCGGCAGATCCTGTGCACCTGCGAGGGCTGCGGCATCGGCGACCTTTTGCAGGTCGGTGCGCGTATAAACGAGGTGGCCGACATCGACCGACATCCCGACCAGGGCGATGAACGCGGCCAGTCCGCCGGCGAACAACACCAAGACCTGACCTCGCTCCAGGCTGCCCGTTCGACGAGCCATGCGTCGACGAAACGCGCGCACCACGGCCACACTTCCACCTCCGTCTCGTACCCACTTCGGGGGCACTAGTCGGTAATACGGCGGAGTGTGACGGGCCTCGGGTGACTGTAGAGTGGCGATTAGTGGCAGTGACGTGGAATGCGAAGGGGATCAGCGATTATGTGTGCCTTTCGGTGGTGCTTCTGCTTTATTCGACCATCCAGCTCGTGCGTGTTTGCCACTCAGATGGTGGCTGGTGCTGGCCATTGATGGCACCTGCTGGCGACGAGTAGTTTGCGATGACGCGTCCTTGCCAGTCCGCGGAGCTGGGCAGAGTCAGCGGGTCAGCGGTGAGCTCAAGGGCTACCCAACCCACGATTTTGAACTGGATATCGCCACCGGGACAGCTGATGCCAGTGCTTCCATTGCATTCGCGGGCGGCCTGGATAACGGGGACGATGATCGGCCGGCCGCTCAGGTAGTGCTCATGGAGCGCCTGGACCGGTTCGAGACCGATGGCATTGCCACCGTTCGAGAACGTCTGCCATTCGCCCGGGTTGAGGTGGACGATCTCGGTGCCGTGGTGGAAGTAGCCCTTGAAGGTGTTCGACCCGACATCCCAGTTCGGGTTATTGCGGAAATTCGGTTTCACCTGGTTGCGGTACTGGTTGTTGCGATAGGTCTGGATAGAGCCCGGGCAGATGCCATAGGGGCAGCCGGGAGGCGGATTTGGGTTGCCGCCCCAGACGGCATAGGGGAAGACATCGGTGTCGTCGAAGGCGTAGCCGGTGACGACTTCGGAGCGGACGGCAGCGCGCGCGGAAGGGTGCGAGCCATCGAGCCCCAGCACCCGGAGGAACCAGAAATCGACCTGGCGCTCCGCCTCAACGGTGACCACGCGGCTACCCTCAGTAAAGCTAACTGTCGCGGAGGTGCGCGGGCCACCATTCTTCAAGACGTACTCGTTCGCGATGCCGCGGGCCGTGGCCTCATCGGGGAGGTCCATCGCGGCCGCCAGCGCAGCCGCATCCGCGACCTTTTGGAGATCGGTGCGGGTGTAGACGAGGTGGCCGACGTCGACCGACATGCCGACAAAGCCGAGGAATGCCGTGAGGCCCGCGGCGAACAACACGAGCACATTCCCGCGCTCGTTTCGCAACGATGCCGGTCGCAACCATCGAAACAGGCTGCGCATTCGAGTACCTCCGAATCTGCCGCTCACCTGCCAATACCGGCACGGTTGGGGGCTGTTATGGCGCGACGGGGACGAGCGGGGTGCGAATCGGTTACAGGCGGGTGGAGCGGGCGCCCCGCTCTGCCGCTTTGCCCGGGGGAAGTACGCATGGCACCCTGTGGAACGGCGGGGACTGCCGGGCTGCTTGCACCGGCACGGTGGAGGCACCCATGGCTTTTCGAACCCGCTGGCTCGCGGTCGCCGTCGTTGGGGCGGCACTTGTGGCGCTGCCTGCGTGTGGCGACGACGATGACGGCGGCGAACAGACGACCACACCGGGCGCAACTCAAACGCTTGAAACGGTGACACAGCCGGTGACTGGCACGGGTACTCCCGGCGCATCTCCCACTGAGCAATTGCCGCCCTCACGGGCGGAGGTCCTCGCACAGTCGGCGCAGTACTTCATCTATGAGGCAGGGGAAGGCGACACGGTGGAATCGGCCGCGAACGCCTTCAGTGCGAGCCCGGATGGCGCTTCCGAGGAACTCATACAGCAGATTCTCGACGAGAACGGGCTCGATTCCGGGGACCTGAAGCCGGGGCAGAAGATCGGCATCCCGCTCATTCTGCCGGGCGACCTGTCGATGTTCGCAGAGAACTCTATCGAGGATGCTCTGGCGATCGGGCAGGGCCAGAGTGGCGAGCTCGTGCTGCTGCAGCCCACCCTCGATATGCGGAGCGGCTTCCTCGGCAGGATGGCGCTCCATCGCGTCCAACTTGCCACGGGCATACCGGCCGACGAAGGCTACGGATATGTCATGGAGTACTGGATCACCGATCGCCCGCCCGCGAAGGGTGGCGTGATCGACCCGGACGCGCGCAAGGCACAGCGACAGTTCATCGTCGCGGGCGGGTCGCTGGCAGAAACACTGGGGAGTGGCGACGGTGTGTACACGTGGGAAGTGAGCGGCGTTCAGTACGCGCTCAAGTCGTTCGTGAACCAGCCCACGCCGCAGGAACTTGCGGAGATGCTGGGAACGGCCGCGGAGCGATAGCGCCGCGGGCCAAGAAGGAGTGACCAAGCCAGCGGTTGGCCTCCACGAACACGAAGGGCTGATTCGTTGCACCGGGGGCAATCGAACGGCAGGATGGGCCGTGTGAAGCCGGAACTCCCGGATGCGTTCTTGTGCTCGCTTGCAGCGGCGGTCGGCGAGCAACATGTGCTCCTGGCGGACGACGAACGTGCGCCATACGAGATGGACTGGACCCGGCGGTTCCAGGGGCGTGCCGCCGCGGTAGTTCGCCCGGCCGACACGCGGGCACTTTCGGACGTGTTACGCCTCTGCTTCGAGGCGGGTGTCGCCGTCGTGCCCCAGGGTGGGAACACCGGCCTCGTAGGCGGGAGCGTGCCACGGGGCGGCGAAGTGGTGGTGTCGCTTCGGCGCCTCTCGCATGTCGACGTCGACCCGGTGGAAGAGCGCGCGGTGGTGGGCGCAGGTACGACGCTGCAACAGCTCCAGGAGGCCGCAGCAGGACACGGACTGACCTTCGCGGTCGACATGGCCTCGCGAGGTAGCGCCACCCTCGGAGGCATGGTGGCCACGAATGCGGGGGGCGTGCACGTGGTGCGTTACGGGCCGATGCGGTCGCAGGTCCTCGGGTTTGAGGCGGTGCTGGCGGACGGGACGGTGATCACGAGGATGACCGGGCTCGCGAAGGAGAGCGCCGGGTACGACCTCGGCGGGCTGCTCTGCGGGAGCGAGGGTACGCTCGCGGTCGTGAGCCGCGTCCTCGTCCGACTGGTCCCGGTGCCCCGCTACGCGGCCGTGGCGCTGCTCGGGCTGGGGAGCCTGGCCGCCGCGGTCGAGGTGGTAACCACGTTGCGACGGGAATTGCCGTCGCTGCTGGCAGCGGAGGTGTTCTTCGACGACGGGCTCGCACTGGTCCGCGAGCACGCTGGCCTGCCGCGCCCATTCGACCGGCCACATCCCGTGTACCTGCTTGTCGAGGCGGCTGACGAGGCGGACCCCGCGGGGGAATTGGCCACGGTTCTCGCCAAGGCCCCTGGCGTGGGAGACAGCGCATTCGCGACCGATAGCCGCGAACGCACGCGGCTCTGGGCGTACCGCGAACGTCACACGGAAGCAGTCAACGCGGCAGGCGTGCCGCACAAGCTGGATGTGAGCGTTCCGCTTGCAGCAGCGGCGGCGTTCGAAGTCGAGCTACGTGCGCTGCTGGCGAAGGAGGCCGCGGGGGCGCGGCTCGTGCTGTTTGGCCATCTTGCCGAGGCCAACTTCCATGTGAACCTGCTCGGCCTCCCACGCGACGACGAGCGCATTGACCGGGGGGTCCTCGAACTGGTGGCGGCCTTCGAGGGGAGCATCAGCTCGGAGCACGGCGTCGGGGTCGCGAAAACGAGATACCTGCAGCTCTCCCGGACGGAAGGTGAACTGCAGGCCATGCGAGCCATCAAAGCCGCCCTCGACCCGGGTGGCATTCTGAACCCGGGCGTCATCTTCACGGCGACTCCTGAGTAGACTGCGAGGATGACGACCGCTCGGAGGCGACGCCAGGCGAAGCGGGAGCGTGCCGTGGAGGCGCAAGCGACCCCGGCGGCCGCGCCTGTCACGCTGTCATCTCCCGGGGGAGCCGGGCCGGGCCGAGCCGTGCGGATTGTGCATCTGTTCCCGGCGGTGCTCGTGGCGGCACTGACGACAGGTCTGGTGGCGCTCGCCGATAGGGACGCTCCGGTTGCGCTCTATGTGCAGCTCGGATTGGGGATGCTGTTCTACCAGTTCGCGATTGGCGTCGCGAACGATGTGATGGACACCGAAGCGGATGCCACCGCAAAACCGTGGAAGCCAATTCCCTCGGGGCTTGTGAGCCTGCGCACAGCACGGCTCCTGGCGGCAGGGTTCGTCGCGGCGGGTCTCATTGTCACCGCCGGGCTCGACTTCGTGCCCTGGGTCATCGGGATCGGGGGGCTGGCCTGCGGCCTCATCTACGACGGTGCACTGAAGCGAACCGCCTGGAGCTGGTTGCCGTGGGCGATCGCGTTTCCGCTGATTCCCGCATGGGTGTACACCGCGGCGGACGCGTGGGAGCCGCTGCTCTGGTGGGCGTTCCCGCTCGGTGGCTCGTTCGCGATCGCGCTGCACTTCGCGAACCAGTCACCAGACGCAGCCGCCGATAGCAGCCTCGGCGTGCGCGGCTTACCGCAGCGTCTGGGGGCGAGGCGGTCCGCACGGTTGTCGCTGGCACTCTTCGGCCTGGCTGCCTCGGGTGCGGCGGTCGTGTTGCTGTTCGAGGCGCCCCAGCGCGCAGGGTTCGTCGCCGCGGCTGGCACGATAGCGCTGCTGCTGGCCCCACGGGCGGCACTCTTCTTCGGGCGGGACGGGCTGTTCGGGCTGCTGAGTGCAAGCGCCGCGATCGTGTCGATCTTCTTCCTATCCGCCGTCTGACCCGTAGACACGGGCTTCGAGCCGCCGCAGGCGCCGGTCGATACTGCGCAGCGCGTGGCGGAGAATCGCCATGGTGATGAAGAAGTCGAGCCAGAGCAGGATGACGCCGAGACAGAGGAAGATATCCTGCACGACGCGCTGATTGACCAGCACCGCCGCGAGGATGAAAGCCACACCGATGCCAGAGACAACCGAAGGCAGGACGATTAGCACGAGCGCCGCCTCGCTTGGAGCCAGGCGCCGCGCTCCCGCCGAGCGTTCCCGTGGGACACCGGCTCGTCGCGGCTGGCCAAGAGCATTATCAACGTCACTGGCGCGACCCCGCCAGCAGGAGGAAATCGGCATGCACCGCCGGGGCGGCAGCGATGGCCCCTTCGCTGAAGATGGTCACTTCGGAGCCGTCGCGGCCGGTGATGGTGCCGCCGGCTTCGCGCACAAGCAGGATCCCCGGCGCGAGGTCCCAGGGAAAGAGGTTGGCATGGAGAAAGATGTCGTAGCGGCCTGCCGCTACGTAGGCGAAGCCGAGCGCCGCCGAACCGGGGATTCGTAGCGACTGCATGCCCGGCCAGAGGCCGAGCGCGAGTTCAAGCTGGCGGCGAGCGCGGGCGTCATCGTAACCGAGGTCCAGGGCGAATACTGATTCACGAACCGTCTCGCGGCCTGACACGCGAACAGGAACGCCATTCAGGGTGCACCCCTCGCCGGCGACCGCGAGGAACTCTTCGCCAAGGATGGGCTGCGAAGTGAGCGCGAGCAGGGGGCGTTCTTCGAAACACAGCGCCAGGTTGAAGGCAAAGTGGGGGATGCCGCGGGAGAAGTTCTTCGTGCCATCGAGCGGGTCGACGACCCACATCCAGCCGGGGGAGCGGATGCTGGCAGCGGTTTCCTCGCTCAGGACGGCGTGATCCGGGAACTCGCGCTGGAGCAGGTCCAGCACGACCCGTTCGGCGGCGAAATCCACCTCGGTGACGACGTTGCCGCGTCCCTTGGTCTCGGCAACTGCGACCTTGCCGAAACCGTCGCGAATGACGCGGCCGGCTTCGGCGGCGCAGGTGCGAGCCACCTCCAACGCGGAACGGCCGCTCGTGCTCGTGGGCAGGGCAGGCGTTGGCATTGGCCTAGCCTACCCCGTGTGGCCGAAGGTGTTCGCTCACCGGGTGCTCTTCCCGCCACTGTGCTCACGCGCGCTAAGGGCGTTTTCCGGGCGCCAGCGGTCGCCGGCGACGAGATGGTCCAGCGGCAACCGGCGCTGGGGCGCCGTCTCCTTCGCCTGCAGGTCTTCGGGCAATTGTTCGGGCGAGCCGGGGTAGCCCACCGCGAGAACGGCGAGCACCCGGATCTCGGGCGGTGCGCCGAAGATGTCGCGGACGACCGCCTCGTCGAAGCCGGCCATCGGGTGGGCGAGTAGCCCGAGCGCTGTCGCTTGCGCGAGGAGGTTGCCCGTGGCGATACCCGCGTTGAACTGCCAGAGGTCCCGCTCGGAGCCGTCCCGGTTCTTCACCGGGGGGGCGTGTGCCGGATTTACGGCGACGGCGATGAACAGCGGGGCAGCCGTGGCCCATGCGCGGTTTCCTTCGGTCAGTGCCTCGGCCATGCGGTCGCGCGTCCCGGGTGACATGGTCACGAGGAGGCGCGTGGGCTGTGTGTTCCCGTGGCTGGGCGCGACGGAGACCGCCCGCCAAAGGACCTCCTGGACGTCGTCGGGGACAGGCTTCGCTTCGAAGGCGCGGCGGGCACGCCGCTCGGCAAGGGCAGGCAGCAGTTCGGGCATCGGAACCTCCTGTGTGGTATATCGTGCCACCTCTGGCCCGGACGTGCGTAGACTCGCGACATGGCAACGTTCGTTGGGCTCGACCTGGCATGGACGCCGCACCGGGAGAGCGGCGTCTGCGTGCTTGAGGGCGATGACCGCGGGCTGCGGGTGGCGACAATCGAAACGGTGGTTGCGACGCCTCGTGAGTTCGCCGAGCGGATCGCGGGGACGGGCGACGACGTGGTCGCTGCAATTGACGCACCGCTCGTAGTACGCGAAGGGCGACGGGCGGAAGCTTTGCTCGCGCGGCACTTCGGGCGGTATGGCGCGTACGGGTATGTGGCGAACAGGCCATTCCTGGAGCGAATGAGGGGGCTCGCCGGGCCGGAGCTTGGGTCGCTGCTGGCAGCCGCCGGCGTCTCGCTCGACCCAACGGAGATCGGGCGGAATGCGTCGGGCCGTTTTGCATTCGAGATGTACCCGCACGCCGCCCAGGTCGTGCTCTTTGGGCTGCGGCGCATCCTGCGGTATAAGCGGGGGCGGCTCGACGCGCGACGAAGCGAGCTGGAGCTCTATCGCACCTGCCTTGCACAACTGGTGGATGCTTCGCCAATCGCTGCGCCTGGACCTCTGCAGGAGCTGCTGTGGACACCCCTGGACGGTGCAACCGGGCGGGAGCTCAAGCAAGTGGAGGACCGGCTTGATGCGCTCACGTGCGCGCTCGCCGCGTTCGAAGCCTGGCAACACGGGATCGCCGCGAGCGAAGTCTTCGGGTCTGCGGATGCGGGCTCGATTGCTGTGCCGGGAATGGCCCGTGACGAGCGGTTCGCCTGACTACATCCGGTCAGGGGCGTTCATGCCCATCAGGTGAAGCACCCGGGCGAGTGCGATCTTCGCCGCCAGGACGAGCCGCAGGCGTGCCCGGGACAGCGCTTCGTCTTCGGTCAGCACCTTGAGGGACGAGTCATTCTGCTGCTTGAAGGCGTCGTTGAAGGTGTGGAACGCAGTCGCGAGCGACATCGCGTAGTGCGGCAGGTGCTGCGGTTCGAACGACGTCGCGACAGCTTCGATGACCTCGGAGAGGCGCATCATCTCGCGGATGAGTGCGAGTTCGTGCGGCTGCGAAAGGAGCGCGAGATCGCCACCTTCGGGCGTGAGCCCCTGCTCGGATGCCCGTTGGAGGATGCCCGCGAGGCGCGCATGTGCGTACTGCACGTAGAACACGGGGTTCTCGGCCGACTGCTTCTTGGCAAGGTCGAGGTCGAACTCCATTTGGGAACCGGGAGAGCGGACGAGGAAGAAGAACCGGGCGGCGTCGACGCCCACTTCCTCGACGAGCTCATCGATGGTGATGATCTCGCCTCCGCGCTTGGAAAGGCGTACCACCTCCCCGCCCCGCTTCAGGACGACGAGTTGGTACAGGAGGATGTGTAGTCCTTCCGGGTCGGCGCCAATCGCCCGGGTGGCAGTTTTGAGGCGGGAGACGTGGCCGTGATGGTCGGCGCCCCACACGTCGATGACAAGGTCAAAGCCGCGGCGAATGAACTTGTCGTAGTGGTAGGCGATGTCGCTGGCGTAGTAGGTCGGGCGGCCGTCGGTGCGGACGACCACGTTGTCCTTGTCTTCGCCAAGGTCGCTCGATGTAAACCAGAGCGCGCCTTCGCGCTCGGCGAGTTGGCCGTTCTCCCGAAGGAGGGACATCGCCTTTTCGTAGGCGCCGCCGGGCCCGTAAAGCGACTTCTCGCTGAACCAGCAGTCGTACTCCACGCCGAAATCCTGGAGGGACGCGCGGATCTGTTTGACCATGAGGTCGATGCCGAGAGCGGTCAGCTCATCGGGTGCTGGCTCACCCTCCGGGCGGAGGTAGGCGTCACCGGCCTGCTCCTTCACGGTGCGGGCGATATCGATCATGTATTCGCCGGGATAGCCGTCGGCGGGGATATCGACTTCCCGGCCAAAGAGCTGCTCGTAGCGCGCGTAAAGGGTCTCGCCGTAGGTGTCAGTCTGGGTACCGGCGTCGTTGACGTAGTACTCGCGTTCAACCTCGTAGCCGGCGGCGGCAAGGACGGCCGCGAGGGCGTCGCCAATGGCGGCGCCGCGCCCGTTCCCGACGTGTAGCGGCCCCGTCGGGTTGGCCGAGACGAACTCGACCTGGGCCTTCTTGCCCGCCCCGAGGGTTATGTCGGCATAGGCATCGCCGAGCGCAATGACCTGCTCCACCTGGCGCTGCAGGAAGTCGTTGGAGAGCCGGAAATTGATGAAGCCGGGCTTGGCCACGCCGGGCCGTTCGACGACGGCATCGGCCGGGAGGTGCTCAACGATGGCGTTGGCGATTTCGAGCGGCGGCTTCATCGCGGAGCGTGCGAGGCGGAGCGGCAGGGTGCTCGCGAAGTCGCCCTTGGAGGGGTCCTTGGGGCGTTCGATGCCCGCGTCGGGGATCACGACATCGGGCAGGATGCCGGCGGCGATGGCCGCACGCACAGCCTGCTCGACGAGCCCCTCGAGATGGGCGCGGACATTTCGAGCGTCAACGGTTGGACCTGCCAAAACGATACCTTCAGTGGGTGGATTGAAGCACTCACTGTATCCCGTCGCCTTCGTGGGCGCATTAGAACGAAGGTGGAGTCAGCGGAGGCAGAAGGGGAAGGCGTTCTGGCGCGCGAGTTCGGCGACTTCGAGGGCGGCCTTCTCCGCCTGTTCGATGACGTGTTCCGGGTAGCCGTACTTGCGCTGGTGTGCCTCGAATTCGTCCTCATCGAGAAACTGGATGAGGCCGTCCGGGCGGACCGCGACGTCCAGGTCCAGATCGACATAGGTGAGTTGGCAACCTTCGAGCAGCGGCGGGGTGGTGACGTTGCAGTACCAGAGGCTGATGTCGGCACCGGGGCGCGAGAGGCGAAAGACGTTGTACCAGCGGTCGCGCCAAAAGTAGACACGGCTGTCGTAGGGCGAGCGGAATTCTCCGCGGCTCGTGAAGATCGGGGCCCGGGCACGGTAGTCCGCGACGAGCAGATTGCCGTCGTCGGAGCGCACGCGAAACGGCTGGATCCAGTGGGCGGTGCCGTCGTACTTCGTCGCGCGAAGCAGGATCCGCGTGCCGGGGCGGGCGAGCGTCGAATCTTGGGGCGGCATTGCCGAATCATACACAGGGCCCCCGGCAGGTGCGGGCCCGTTACGTGAAGTTACGCCGTTCTTGGTCGCGATGCGACATATTCGTCATTGTGTGGCAGGATGCGCCGCATCGCACCGGGCGCGGGGGGAGCGTAGTATGCGGCGCAAGAGCGCGCCCGACGGGTCCCCAATCCCCGGCCGCACGCCACCACCAGACTAGCCACGCAGGAGGGAGAGCCGCTGTCATGACGCAACAGAAGGAGATCGGCCTGCCCGTCACCGAGGTGTACCCCGTCCCGGAGCGCGTGCGGCAAGGCGCGCTGGTCCAGAGCATGGAGGAATACCAGCGGCTCTACGACCGGAGCGTAAACGACCGCGAGGCGTTCTGGACAGAGATGGCAAATGAGCACCTCGAATGGATGGCGCCGTTCGACAAGGTGGTCGAGGAAGACCTAACCAAGGGGCACATCCGCTGGTTTCTCAACGGGAAGCTGAACCCGGCGGTGAACTGCCTGGACCGGCATGTCCGGACGAAGCCGGACAAGGTTGCGATCATCTGGGAAGGCGACGAGCCCGGGACAAACCGGCGGGTGACCTACCGGGAGCTGTACGAGGAGACCTGCCGGCTCGCGAACGAGCTCCGTGCGCGCGGTATCAAGAAGGGCGACCGGGTCGCCATCTATATGGGCATGGTGCCGGAACTCGCCGTGGCGATGCTGGCCTGTGCGCGCATCGGCGCGATCCACTCGGTCATTTTCGGTGGCTTTAGCCCGCGTTCGATCCGCGACCGTGTGGACGATTCGAGCTGCCGGGCGATCATCACGCAGGACGAAGGGCGGCGTGGCGGCCGGGTGGTGCCGCTGAAGCACAACGTCGATGAAGCGCTCAAGGCGCCAGGCCACACCGTCGAGTTCACGATCGTGTTCAAGCGCTCGGAGAATGAGGTTTCCATGGACCCGGCGCGCGATAGCTGGTGGCACGATGTGGTGCCGAAGCAGCCGGCGGAGTGCGAGCCAGAAGTGATGGACGCGGAGGACCCGCTCTTCATCCTGTACACCTCCGGCTCGACGGGGAAGCCGAAGGGCGTGCTCCACACGCAGGCGGGCTATCTGCTGTTCGTCATGGTTTCGCAGCGGTACGTGTTCGACCTTCGGGAAGATGATGTGTATTGCTGCGCAGCGGACGTCGGTTGGATCACCGGACACAGCTACATCGTGTACGGGCCGCTCGGGAACGGCGCGACGAGCGTGATGTTCGAGTCCATCCCGACGTACCCCGACTCCGGCCGGTACTGGGACATGGTCGATCGGCTGGGCATCACGGTGTTCTACACGGCACCGACGGCCATCCGGGCCATCGCGCGGGATGGGAACGAGCCGGTCGAGCGGTACAGCCGCGAGACGTTGCGCATCCTCGGTACGGTGGGTGAGCCAATCAACCCGGAGGCATGGCGTTGGTATTACCGTGTGCCGGGCGGGGAGCGCTGCTACGTGGTGGACACCTACTGGCAGACCGAGACCGGTGGCCACGTCATCACCGGGCTCCCGGGCGCAATACCGATGAAGCCGGGAGCAGGCTCGCTGCCGTTTTTTGGGGTCGAACCGTGCATCGTCGATGAAGACGGTCGCGAGCTCGAGGGGAACGATGTCACGGGACGCCTCTGCATGAAGGCCTCGTGGCCGGCGATGATGCGGGGGATCTATGGCGACCAGCAGCGCTTTGTCGACACCTACCTGAGCACCTACCCCGGGAAGTACTTCACGGGGGATGGCTGCCATCGCGACAAGGATGGCTACTACTGGATCACCGGCCGCGTGGACGACGTGCTCAACGTGGCCGGTCACCGGCTTGGCACGGCCGAGATCGAGGGCGCGATCGTCGGGCATGAAGCAGTGGCGGAAGCGGCGGTAGTGGGCTATCCGCACGACGTGAAGGGCACGGGCGTCTATGCGTACGTGCTCCTGAAGGCGGGCGAAACCGGCTCGGAGGCGCTGGCAAAGGAGCTGCGTAACGCGGTGCGCGAGGACATCAGCCCGATCGCGACACCGGACCGCATTCAGTTCGTCGAAGGCCTGCCGAAGACGCGCTCGGGTAAGATCATGCGCCGCATCCTGCGGAAGATCGCAGAGGGTGAGCCGGAGAACGTGGGTGACGTGACGACGCTGGCCGAGCCGGCCGTGGTCGAGGCAATCGTCCTCGGGGCGCAGCGCGCCTACGAGTAAGGGGACTGGCCAGAGCGCCAGTACTCCTGGCGCCCTGGCGGTCTACGCTTCCCGCTTCTTGACGGCGTCGATGACGCCAAGAAGTACTTCGATGTCCACGCGATCGCCCGGTTTGGCCCCGGGGTAGATCGACTCCGCGGCAACGCGGCCTTCGAACATGCGGTCCGGGTCGTCTTTGCGAGCGTAGGCGATGCGGTAGTAGCGGGTGCCGTGGATCTCGAACGGCTCAACGAGGGCAAGAATGGCTTCCACGCCTAGGATTCTACCGCCTGCAGCGAATTCGAACTCGTGAGGGCCCACCACGAGGAACGCCGCCCGGCCTTGAGCGAGTCGACTTCGGCCCGCATAGAGCAGCCGTAGTGCGCGATCCTAGAACGGGAGACCCTTCAGCCCCTGGACGCCCTTGAGGGCGGCGATTTCGCCGCTGTGCGCGCTGAGATGGACGATGCCGAGGCCGCCCAGGAAGCGGCCCACCGTGGTTTGCTGGCCGCCGAGCGGAGAGGAGAACTCGCGGTCGAGGTCAGCGTCGGTGGCACGATCGAGGTATGCGTTGAGGCTCGCGAACACCGCGTCTGAGTACTGGCGTAGCCCGTCGAGCCTGTATTGCGCTTCGCTCCACTCAGGAGTCTGGAAGAAGCTCGGCCGGGCAATACCCGTCCGTTCGGCCCAGTTCCCGGAGAGGAGCAGGGGCTCCCCACCAGCGGCTACCTGGTTCGTCATCGAATCGAGGCCGAAGACGACGTGGGCGTAGATGGGCAGGATGGGGTTGATGTTGGCGCCGCTTATCCGACGTGTCGCCACCTCATCGGTGAGGTCGCCGACCGTGAGGTCGAACACGGTCTTCGCCATTTCGAATTGATTCTTGAGCAACTGTGCGCGTTGGGACATACGACACTCGCTTCTGCAGATACGGACATGGTGCGTGGCCGGCCTGACCCCCAACAGGGCCACCTGGCCACCGTAGGGCCGCACCACACCGGTCAGGCGCTTCTTCGCCGCGCGGGCTTCTTCTCTTCGGAGCTGCCCTCTTTGGCAGCGGCGATGCTGGCTTCGAGGGCGGCCATGAGGTCGGTGACTTTGGCCGCGGCGGGCTGCTTGGCAGGGATGGAGACGACCGTCTTGCCGGCTGCCTTCTCGTCGATGAGCGCCAGCAATTGTTCGCGGTATTCGTCCTGGTACTTCTCCGGTTCGAAATCCGTGTAGAGCGTTTCGATGAGCTGTTCGGCCATCTTGACTTCACGTTCGCTCGCCTTCACATCGTCACCGGGGATGCCCTCGAGTTCATCGGGCGCCACCACCTCGTCGGGGAAGTAGAGGGTCGACATGGCGAGCGCTTTCCCGGTTGAGCGGAGGGCGATGAGGTACTGCTTCTGCCGCAGGACGACGCGGCCGAGGGCAACGCGGCCGCTCTCCTCCATCGCCTGGCGAAGCAGCGCGTAGGCCTTCGAGCCGCCCTTATCCGGGACCAGGTAGTAGGAATGCTCGAAGTAGACGGGATCGATGTCGGCGAGGTCGACGAACTCCTCGATCTCGATACCGCGGGTGACCGCCGGCGCAAGCTGGTCGAGTTCCTCCTGGGTAATGACCACATATTCGTCTGGCCCAACTTCGTAGCCTTTGACAATTTCGTCGAAGGGAATCTCGACCTGCTCGGCGGAGCAGAAACGCTTCATCTGCACACGAGCGCGGTCGGGAGCGTGGAGTTGGTTGAACCGCACATCCTTGCTCCGCGCGGCGGTGTAGAGCTTCACGGGGACGTTTACGAGGCCGAAGCTGATCGCTCCGGTCCACATCGCGCGGGCCATAGTACCTCCTGGCAATGTCCTGATTGCCGAGCAATCAGGCTACTACGTTTCGATCGCAACGATGTCAATAGCAGAGGAGTGCGAATAAGAGGATGGCAACGACTCAGGCCCCGGCGGCGATGAGCTGCCCCTCGATGGGGACGAGCGCGACCACCTCGATGTCGCCCCATGTGGTGGATTGTTGTGCATCGCACTCGCCCGCTTTGAGCAGTTCGAGGACAGCCATGAACGAGATCACGACCTCGACGCGCGTCTTGCACTCCAGGATGGCCTGGCGGAAAGAGAAGCGGCCGCCCATCACGAGGCGCTGCCGGAACTGGCCGATACGCTCGCGCAAAGTCAGGGTGTCGCGCTGGATCACGCCGCTGGGCCGCTCCACCGGGGTACGTTGGAGCACCTGGAGCATGATCTTGCGGAGGGCATCAACCGTCACGCCATCGAGGCCGTTGCCTTCAGGTCGCTCCGGCGGAGGGGCAAGGCGGGTATAGACGCGGAGACCGCGCTCCTGGCGCTCCTCGAGGACGTTCGCAGCCTCGGTGTAGCGCCGGTATTCGAGCAGCAGATCGACGAGCTCGCGGCCGACATCGTCGTCCTCCAGTTGCGTGTCGCCCTCTTGCGGCGGCCGTGGCAGGAGGGCGCGGGACTTGAGGTAGATGAGCCGGGCGCCGATAGCTACGAACTCAGCGAGGGCGTGCGGGTTGAAGCCCTGGCTGTCGTTGATCGCCTTCAGGTACTGGTCGGTAACAGCAACGAGCGAGACGGCCGTGATATCCAGGTCGTCTCGCTCGATGAGGTGCAGGAGGAGGTCGAGCGGTCCTTCGAAGACCGGCAGGGAAATTTGGGGCATGACTCCGTACAGGTCCACGCCCCCCCGCAGAAGCGTGCCTGCCCTGGTCTTGCGCCCGCTACCGCGCCGCTGCAGTCGCTCCCACTCCAGAAAGCGTCCGCTCGACCGCGGCGGCGATAGCGGAGACCGACCGCATCATCGAGGCGAAACTCTCATATGTCAACGATTGGGCGCCGTCGCTGAGTGCCAGGTCCGGGTTGGGATGGACTTCGATCATGAGGCCATCGGCGCCGGCGGCGACGGCGGCCTTCGCGACCGGGGCCACGAGCTTCCACTTCCCCGTGCCATGGCTGGGGTCGGCGACGATTGGCAGGTGGCTCAACTGCTTGGCGAGCGGAATGGCGTTGACATCGAAGGTGTTGCGGTAGGCGGTTTCGAAGGTGCGGATACCACGTTCGCAAAGGATGACGTTGGGATTGCCCTGTGCCATCACGTATTCGGCGGCGAGCAGCCACTCTTCGATCTGGCCACTGAGGCCACGCTTCAACATCACCGGCTTGCGGGACTTGCCGACTTCGTCGAGGAGGATGAAGTTCTGCATGTTGCGCGCGCCAATCTGGATGATATCGGAGTGACGGGCGACCGCCTCGACGTCGCGCACGGTCATGACTTCGGTGATGACGGGCATCTCCGTGACCTTGCCGGCGGTCTCGAGGAAGCGCAGGCCCTCTTCTCCGAGGCCGCGGAACGCGTAGGGTGAGGTGCGGGGCTTGAAGGCGCCGCCGCGCAGGATGTTGGCACCGGCGGCCTTCACGGCGTGGGCCGAGTTGACGATGTGTTCTTCGTTTTCGATGGAGCAGGGGCCGGCCATGACGGCGAGTTCCGTGCCCCCGACGGTGACCCCCTTGCCGACATCGATGACGGTGTCGTTGGGGCGGAATTCGCGGCTGACGAGCTTGTAGGGCTTGGTGACGCGGTGGACGGATTCGACCTGTGGCAGGGTCTCGAACATGTCCTGGAGTTCCGGCAGTTCGGGGCCAATCACTCCGATAATGCAGCGCTCGGTGCCGACCGAGATGTGTGCCTGCCGACCCGAGTCTTCGATGCGGCTGACGATGCGAGCAATGTCATCCTGGGTGGCATCCGGCGAAACAACGACAATCATGGGTTCCTCTTGCTTATCGAGCGGTTGAGTGCGTGCTGTTACTGAGATCCGGGCGCAGGACACTGGCGCCACGGATGTAGAGGTGATGGACGTCATGGGCTCCCTTGTCGGTATTGACGTGGAGCAGGATGCGCACGCAGCGGGGCAAGCTACCGGGGACGCTCATTTCGTGTCCGCACATGAGCGGGACGAAGGTCCACCCGAGTTGCCGCGCAGCAACCGCCGGGAATTCGGCGTTGAGGTCGGGGGTGGTGGTGAAGATGGCCGAGGCGACGTCTTCGGGGTCGATATCGTTTGCCTCGATCATTTCGGTGAGCAACTCGCCAGTCGCTTCGATAATTTCATCACGGGTGTTAGTGCTCACAGTGGTCGCACCACGGATGCCACGAACCGGCATAACGCGCAGGTCCTCCTCCAGGGTTTCGGAACGGAAAAATGGGGTGAGGGCGGCTATGCGCCTGGGAGCCCAAACACCCCGGCCAGCGGGGGTGCATAAGCGTGGCCCACGCGGGGCCGGCGCCATGTCCATTGGCACTCGTCCACGCTATGAGCCTTCCACACCTGCCTGTTGCTGGCCGGAGACATCCTCCACGTACTCCCTGACGCCCTGCGCAGCCATACCAGGGGCGGCGGCGTCAATGGCCGCGATTATAGCAGAGCCAACGACAGCCGCATCCGCGATGCGTCCGACGCGTTCGACATGCTCCCGCGTACTGATGCCAAAACCGACTGCGAGCGGGAGCTCGGCGTGCTTGCGGACGCGATCGAGGAAGGCGGGGAGACCTTCCGGGAGGTCGGCGCGCTGGCCGGTTGTGCCTGTCACACTGACACAGTAGAGGAAGGCGTCGGCGACGGACGCGAGCCGCTCAATACGCTCGTCGGAGGTCGTTGGCGCCACCAGTGGCACGAAGCTGAGGTCATGCCCGCGGCAGGCAGCCAGGAACGAATCCGCCTCCTCTGGGGGCAGGTCGACGATGATGAAGCCATCGACACCGGAGGCGGCCGCGAGCTCCGCGACGTGCTGCTCGCCCAGTGCGAGGATCGGGTTGTAGTAGCCCATGAAGAGCACGGGTGCCTGGAGGCCGCGTGCACGGGCGTCTGCGACGAACTGGAAGCACTGGCGGACGGTGACCCCCTGCGAGAGGGCAACTTCGTTCGCGTGCTGGATGGTAGCGCCGTCGGCCATGGGGTCGGTGAACGGGATGCCCAGTTCGATGACGTCCGCGCCGCCTGCTTCGAGCGCGAGCAGGATGTCGACTGCCTCGGCGGGCGACGGGTAGCCGGCGGTTACGTATGGCATGAAGAGCGGGCGGCCTTCGGCCCGGCTTTTGGCAAACAGGTCGCGCAAACGCTTCGACATTTCAAACCCTCGACAGGAGCAGCAAAAAGCTGGTGGTATTGAACAGGCTGTGGGCGATGATGGCGTCCCAGAGGCTGCCGGTGGACCAGTAGACCCAGGCGAGTGCCATGCCAATGAGCGTGAACGGGATGAACGTCCCCGGGTCGATGTGCGCCATGGAGAAGCCAACGCCGGAGAGCAGTGCAGCCGGCCAGAAGCCCCAGCGCACCAGGCCGCCAAAGACGAGGCCGCGAAAGAGCAACTCTTCGGAGAGCGGCGCTGCGACGACGGCGACGACTCAGGGGTCCCGCGTGATGCTACCTGGGATCGACTCGGCCGGCTGGATGAAGTCGAGATCGAGCACGGAAACGATGATCGTGTAGACGACGACGAGGACGTAGCCACCGATCGTGACGAGGGCGGGCTTCCAGACGCGATCGAAGGTGTAGCGATGCATCTGGAGTGCGCGAAGGACAGACCCGCGCCAGCGAGACATCGCGTAAAGCGCAATTCCCGCGAGAGCGACCGCGTTCACCACAGCCATGACGTAGGCGATGCGGGCAGTCACGAGGTCGGCTTTGAACAGTGGGGGATCCGGGAGAGGTTTGCCAAGCGCGGCCGCCCGGAGGCGTTCGTCGGTGTACTCGGCGAGCTTCGCGGCCGCGTCGAAGAGTGGCTCGTCTTCGATGCGGAGTTCCCGCCCGAGCGCAGAGGCCAACACAACGACCAGGATCTGCGCGAGAACAAAGGCAAACACCGCGAGGCCAACGCCGAGCAGGACGGACTTCGGGCCCCACGCTTCGCCGCGCGCGGCAACCGGCGCATCGGCGAGAGCGCTCAGAGCGTCACCCCGAGCGCGGCCGCAACGGTGTGCATATCCTTGTCGCCACGGCCACTGAGGCCGATGAGCACATCGTGATCCGGGCTAAGTTCCCGGGCGACCTGCATTGCGTGATAGATGGCGTGCGAGGGTTCGAGCGCGGGGATGATGCCTTCCGCGCTGGCGAGTGCCTGGAAGCCTTCGAGGGCCTGCTGGTCATCGACTGCGACGTACTCCGCGCGCTCGCTGGTCTTCAGCCAGGAGTGCTCAGGGCCAACGCCCGGGTAGTCGAGGCCGGCGGAGATGCTGTGCGTTTCGAGAATCTGGCCTTCGGCGTCCTGCAGCAGGTACGTCTTTGTCCCGTGGAGGACGCCGGGGCGCCCGGCAACGAGTGTTGCCGAGTGCTTGCCCGAGGTCACCCCGTCGCCACCGGCTTCGACGCCGATGAGGCGCACCGGGTCGTCGATGAAGGGATGGAAGAGCCCGATTGCGTTGCTCCCACCACCGACGCAGGCGATAGCGACATCGGGAAGCTTCCCGGCCTGTTCGAGCATCTGCTGGCGCGCCTCTCGTCCGATGACAGACTGGAAGTCGCGGACGATGGTGGGGAAGGGGTGCGGGCCGATCGCGGAGCCGATGAGGTAGTGCGTGGTCCGGACGTTCGTCACCCAATCGCGCATCGCTTCGTTGATGGCGTCCTTGAGGGTCTTGCTGCCGGCATCGACGGGGACAACGGTGGCTCCCAGCATCTTCATGCGGAAGACGTTGAGGGACTGGCGGCGGATATCCTCGCTGCCCATATAGACCGCGCACTCGAGGTCGAGCATGGCGCAGACGGTGGCGGTGGCAACACCGTGCTGGCCGGCGCCGGTCTCAGCGATGATGCGGGGCTTGCCGAGCCGCTTCGCAAGCAGGGCCTGGCCGATGGCATTATTGATCTTATGTGCACCTGTGTGGGCGAGGTCTTCGCGCTTGAGCCAAATGCGCGCGCCACCGCATTCACGAGTGAGGCGCTCGGCGAAGTAGAGCGGAGTCGGCCGGCCCACGTAATGCCGATTCAGGCGTTCGAGCTCGTCGTGGAAGGCGGGGTCGTGCCTCGCCTCCTCGTAGGCGCGCTCGAGCTCTTCGTGGGCGCCTACGAGCGTCTCGGGGATGTACCGTCCACCAAACTCGCCGAAGCGAGGGGAAAGTGCCATTTCAGCGCTCAACGCGAACTCCCTTCGCCGCGCGGATGAACGCACGGATCTTGTCGATGTCCTTCTTGCCGTCCGTTTCGACACCGCTGGCGACGTCGACTGCCCAGGGCACGACACGCTCCACTGCCTCGGCCACGTTGCCCGGGTGCAGGCCACCTGCGAGGAAGAGCGGAAGGCGTTCGGCGGCACCCGCCGCGATGTCCCAATCGAACGTCTCGCCGGTGCCGCCGCGGGCCTGCTTCGAAGCGGTGTCGAGCAGGATGGCGGCGGTGGGCACCTCCTGGGCGGTGTCCAGTAGTGCGTCCGCGTCGGTGTCTTCCGCGACGTGCAGGGCACGCACGACCGGGCGGCGGACGCCGCGGATGAACGCCTCATCTTCGCCGCCCGAGAGCTGCACCAGGTCGAGGCCTGCGGCGTCGGCAATGTCGTTCACTTCCTCGAGCGGCTGGTCGGCGAAGATGCCGACGACGAGCGGCCGGTGGGCGGCTACCGACTGCTCGATGGCCTCGCTCCACGCCCCGAACCAGCTCAGGCCGCGTACTTCGCCGCATGCCGGGGCGTCGAAGTCGACGGGGGTTGTCGGGTCGCGCCCTTCGCGGAGGACCGCGAGGATCTCGAAGGCTTCCTGCGGGGTCACGCGGCGCTTCGACCGGGCGAAGTTGAGGCCGATGAAGTCGGCGCCGGCTTCCTTCGTTGCGCGTGCCGTCTCGGCATCGCGCAGCCCGCAGATCTTCACGAGTGTCACGTGGGTACCCCGGTCAGCTCGCGAATCTTGGCGGCAGGATCTTCGGCGACCATGAGTGCCTCACCGACGAGTACAGCGGAGGCACCTGCCTCCAGGAACCGTTCGACGTCGTCGCGCTTGTGCACGCCGCTCAGAGCCGCGAGGAGGGTGTCTCCGGGGACCATTCCTGCAAGCCGGCCGGTAGTGCCGAGGTCCACGTTGAAGCTGTGGAGGTCGCGGTTATTGATGCCGATGACTGTCGCCTGGGCAGCGATGGCCCGTTCCATCTCCTTCGCATTGTTCACTTCGACCAGCGCTTCCATGCCCATTTCGCGAACGAGACCAAGGAGGCCGCGAAGGTTTTCGTCGTTCAGGCAGGCGACGATGAGCAGCACGGCGTCGGCTCCATACGCGCGCGCTTCGAGCACCTGGTAGGGGTCGATGACGAAGTCCTTGCGGAGCACCGCGGGACGATCTTCGAGCTGCCCCAGCGCAAGGCGAACGGCGAGCATGTCGTCGAGCGTACCCTTGAACCAGGCCGGCTCCGTGAGGACGGAGATGCCAGCTGCGCCGCCACGGGCGTACTTCATGGCCTGGCGAGCGGCGTTCATGCCCGGGGCGATATCGCCCTTGCTGGGCGACGCACGCTTAATCTCGGCGATGAGGGCGACGGGGGCGGCGGCGCGGAGCCGCGGAGCGAAATCGATCACCGCCGGGGCCTGCCGAACCTTCGCCTGGAGTTCTACGAACGGGACAGTTTCGCGCGCGACGCGCACATCTTCGTGACGCTGCGCAACGATGCGGTCGAGGATGGTTGGCTCACTCACCGGCGAGCTCCTGCGTCACGGAGATGTACCGTTCGAGCACCTCGCGAGCGCGGCCCGAGGCGATTGCCTTCCGCGCCACATCCGTGCCGGAACGGAGATCCGGGGCGAGGCCGGCGACGAAGCAGGCCGCGGCGGAGTTCGCCAACACGAAATCAGTGACTGGCCCCTCGGCGCCGGCGAACACGTCCACGAGTGCGCGCGCGTTCTCGCTGGGCTCGCCCCCGGCCACCGAGGAGAGCGGATGCTCGGGCAGACCAAAATCGGCGGGGCGCAGTTCTCGCTCGGTGACGACGCCATCGTCGACGAGCCATGCATAGGTGACACCGGCGGGACTGATTTCATCGAGGCCATCAGCGGAGTGGACGACCATCGCGCGCTTCATGCCGCGCAACGCGAACGCCTGCGCCATGAGGGGGGCGAGGTGCTTCGCGCCGACGCCGGCGAGCTGGCCGCGGGGGCCCGCGGGATTGGTCAGCGGGCCGAGCATATTGAAGACGGTGCGGACGCCCATCTCGCGGCGGGCGCCGGCAACATGCTTCATCGCAGGGTGGAAACGCTGCGCGAAGAGGAAGGCGAAGCCGCAGGCGTCGATCGCGCGGGCGACCTGCTCACCGTCGAGGTCGAGCCGGGCGCCGAGCGCTTCGAGGACGTCGGCGCTGCCGCAGCGGGAGGACATCGCACGGTTACCGTGCTTGGCGACGCGCCCACCCGCGGCCGCTACGACAATGCCAGCGGCGGTCGAGACGTTCACGGTATCGATGCCGTCGCCACCGGTACCACAGATGTCGATGACATCGGGCGCAGGCACGGGATCGGCGTACGACTGCATGACCTCCGCGCAGGCGGCGATGACCTCCGGTGTTTCGCCGCGAACGCGGAGGGAAGCGAGGAAGGCACCCACCTGGGCGGGGGTGGCGGCGCCGGTCATGATCTCGCCCATAGCGCCGCGCGCGAGATCGGGCGTGAGACCATAGCCGTCGACCAGCGCCTTGATGGCATCCTGCATTACCATCGACCGCCCTCCACTTCGAGGAAGTTGCGGAGCAGCTCCTTGCCAAATTCAGTTGCAATCGACTCGGGGTGGAACTGGACACCTTCG
>JALOAP010000318.1 GCA_023228745.1 Dehalococcoidia bacterium
CACTGCCGCCGCTTCGAGTGCTTCCGCCTGTGCGTCGAAGGTGGCGGAAACGCGCACGGACTGGCCGTCATTCAAGACGGTCACGTCCTGCTCTGGAAAGAGCCGGAACCCGACGACAGCAAGCAGCACAACCACGAAGATGGTTGCTGCATGATGCCGACCTCGGAAGTGGCGGGGGTGGAAAAAGAGGTCGGACCGGGTGGTGTGCTGTCCAGCGGCTCCGGAGCGCCCCGATTTAGCTCGGGACGGCCGAAGTGCTTGGGCCAAGATCACTCCTCGGTGCGAATTTTCGCTCCCCCGCTGGCTGCGGGGACCGCAGGATAGTTGGTGCTGTGCGAGCCGTGCACCTGCTTTCGAACTGGCCTCCAAGCTTGCCTCTGCCAGCCAGCTCGGACCCGGTGTACCTACGGCACCCGAAGCATTCCACTTATGGCTGCTTCCTTCCGGACCTGACCAGATTCATGGCGCCTCGCCGCGCAGGACCAGATCGTCATCGCCGCTTGACAGGGGCAGTCCCCGAAGAACCAGCCCTCGAGCAGGGATTCAACCCCGCTATAGCGGATTGCGGGTTCAGGGCACCGCTAGCTCCCCGTCTAGCACGGCCACTCTCTACCCTAAGTGACCACTCAGGAGAGGGTCAAGAAACCACTCAACCTTATGCAAGTTTATGACGACACGGCGTGTTACTGCGCTTCTTCTCGCCGGATCGCGACCAGCAGGTCGTTCGCCTTCACCTTTTGCCCCGGTACCACTCCCACCGCTTCCACCTGCCCGCTCGCCGGCGAGCGCAGCTCGTTGTTCATCTTCATCGATTCCATCACGAGCAGCACCTGACCCTGTTCGACTTCGTCGCCGGCCGCGCAGCGCACTTCGACGATCGATCCGGTCATCGGCGCGGTCAGCCGCACCACACCAGCCTGTTGCGGCCCGGTGCGTACCCGCTTCTGGCCCGGCCGCCAGGGGGCTACGTCCATATCCCACTGGTGCCGCCCAATGGTCGCCAGCGCGCCCCCGCGCCGGCGCTGCAAATAGAGCTCCGTCGGCTCGTTGTCCACCATCAGCAGGTAGAGGCCGGATTCTCCGACGCGCTCGAGCGCAACACGCCGCCAGTCGTCCCAGTCCTCGCGCTTCACGTAGGCGCCGTCCGGCTCCCGCACGATTTCGAACGTGACATCGTCGTCGCCAATGCGGACTACGAACTTTTCGGCCATCGCCCCATCCCCTTGCTCGCGTCCATGCCGGTCATCTGCAGGCGCCACGTGGAAGCCCTCGCGCTTCCCTTCCCGTTTGGAGGGGCCGCTTTGCCATTCGTGTTGCTGCCGTTCTCAGCTTTCTCGGCCTTCCCGTTTGTCACCAGCAGCAGCGCTGCGAGTTCCGCGGCCTGCTTCTGTTGCTCGAGTGGCTCCTCGGCAACCACCTCGTGCCGATCCAGGAACCCGGTGTCCAGCTTCCCGTTGATGAAGTCCGGCATATCGATGATCTGCTGCAAATAGGGGATGTTGGTCGCGACTCCAACCACGCGGAATTCCTGCAGGGCACGCCGCATACGGGTCCGTGCGCCCTCGCGTGTCCGGCCCCATGCCGTGACTTTCGCCAGGAGCGAATCGTAGTAGGGGGTCACTTCGATCCCGTCGTACAACGCACTTTCCACGCGGATGCCCGGCCCCGCCGGCTCCCGCGCGAGCACCACTTTGCCGACCGACGGCAGGAAGTTGTTGAACGGGTCCTCTGCCACGATCCGGCACTCGATAGCCCAGCCGCGCATCAGCAGCTCGTACTCGTCGTAGGGGAGCTCCTCCCCGGCCGCCACCAGGATCTGGTCCTTCACCAGGTCCGTGCCCGTTGCCATCTCCGTCACCGGGTGCTCCACCTGGAGCCGCGTATTCATCTCAAGGAAGTAGTAGTCGCCGGTCTCCGTCAGGAGGAACTCAACCGTGCCGACGTTGTGGTAATCCGCCGCGCGCGCGATGCGCACCGCCGCGCGAGTCAGTGACCGCCGCAGATCCGGCGTCACCGCCACGCTCGGGCACTCCTCGATCAGCTTCTGGTGGCGCCGCTGGATCGAGCACTCCCGCTCGCCCACGGGGACGATGTTCCCGTGCTTGTCCGCAATAATTTGCACTTCGATGTGCCGCACGGGCTCCAGGTTCTTCTCGACATAGATCGTCGGGTTCCCGAAGGCCGTCTGCGCCTCGTACATCGCGCGTTCGGCTGCACCCCGCATGTCCTGTGGCCGCTCCACAAGCCGGATACCCCGCCCACCGCCGCCGGCTGCGGCCTTCACCATCACCGGAAAGCCGATCTTCTCGGCGACCTCCACCGCCTCATCGATGGAACCTACTTCCGGCGAGCCGGGTACCACAGGGAGCCCGGCCCGGATAGCCATCGCTCGCGCCGCAAGTTTGTCGCCGAGGCTGCGCATCGATTGGGGCGAAGGCCCGATGAAGGTCAATCCCGCCTGCTCGCACGCCTCAGCGAAGTCAGCGTTCTCCGCCAGGAAGCCGTAGCCCGGGTGGATCGCATCGGCGCCGCAGGCCTTTGCCACCTCGATAATCCGCGCCCCATTCAGGTAGCTCTGGGTTGCATCCGCCGGGCCGATGTAATATGCCTCATCGGCGTATCGCACATGCTGTGAAAGGCGGTCAACTTCCGAATAGACAGCGACGGATGGGATGCTGAGGTCCCGCAGTGCGCGGACGATCCGCAGCGCAATTTCGCCGCGATTCGCAATTAGGACTTTCCGGAACATTCGTTTCCTATCAGGTTGCTCGGCACAGAATACTGGCTGCCGGGCCAGTCGGCGAATGTCGCCCGCTGGTATGCGGAACTTGCGAGCCCTACGCTGGATTCATCATGGACGACCATACCCTTCGCGTCCTCGAATTCGAAAAGGTCCTCGATCTGCTGGCGGCCGAAACGGCCTTCAGCTTCGGACGCGAACTTGCTCGTGCCGTTCGGCCCATGACGGACTACGATGCCGTGGTCGCTCTCCAGGCGCAGACCGCCGAGGTCGCACTGCTCGACCAAATGGGTATTGACCTGCCCTTCGGCGGCGCGAAAGACATTCGTCCCCTTATCCATGCCGCCGCCATCGGCCAGGTGCTCGACCCCTCCGACCTCGTCGATGCAGCAGGCACGCTCCGCACCGCATGGCGCGCGAAGCAGACGGTCGAGCGCCTTCGCGACCGTGTCCCCAATCTCGGACCAGTCGTCGACGATATCGCCGATTTTCGCGGCTTCTCCGACACCGTCGAGGAGTCCATCACGCCACGCGGCGAAGTCGCCGACGCAGCCAGCGAGCAGCTTGCCACCACGCGCCGCGAACTGCGCATTGCCCAGGATCGGCTCGACCACCGTGCACAAGCCGCCCTCGCCGACGCTGTTCGCCGCGGAATTGCGCAGGAGGGGCTGCTCACCGAACGAAACGGTCGCAAGGTCATTCCCATCAAGGCGGAATCGCGCGGGGCGCTGCCCGGCATCGTCCACGATGTCTCCTCCAGCGGTGCGACGGTCTTCCTCGAGCCGATGGCCGTAGTCGAAGCGGGGAACCAGGTGCGCGAACTCCAGCTCGCGGAAGAGCGAGAGGTGCGTCGGGTGTTGCAGCGCCTCACTGCGCTCATGGGCGAACGTGAACAAGAGGCACTTGACTCACTCACTGCGCTCGCTCGCCTCGATGTCCTGGATGCGAAGATCAAGCTCGGGAAGCGCCTCAAAGCCGAACTACCCCCACCCGGCGATGGCACGAGCTGGCTCAAGCCCGAGGGACCAACCTTGCTTACCCGTGCCCGCCATCCGCTCCTCCGCGGCGAGGTCGTGCCGATCGACATCGACGTTGGTGGCGAAACCCAGGGCGTGCTCATTACCGGCCCAAACACTGGCGGCAAGACCGTGGCACTGAAGACTCTCGGCCTCCTGACGCTCATGGTACAGGCAGGCATCCCGGTTCCCTGCAGCGATGCCAGCCGCTTCGTCGTCTTCGAGCGGATCTACGCGGATATCGGCGACGAACAGTCGATCGAGCAGTCGCTTTCGACGTTCTCCTCGCATATGCGAAACATCAAGGGCATCCTCGCGCGCGCCCGGCCACGCACACTCGTCCTGCTCGACGAGCTCGGCGCAGGCACCGACCCCACCGAAGGGGCCGCGCTCGCCCGCGCGGTGCTCGAAACGCTGCTGGACCGTGGGTGCACCCTCGTTGCCACGACCCATCACGGCGAGCTGAAGGCCTTCGCACACAGCGATCCGCGCCTCCGCAACGCCTCCGTCGAGTTCGACCTCGAAACCCTCAGCCCGACCTATCA
>JALOAP010000319.1 GCA_023228745.1 Dehalococcoidia bacterium
CGGCCAGTTTGTCATGGTCCATTGCAGCGTCGAGGGCCTCGACCCGATGTTCGCCCGCGCCTTCAGCTATTACAAAGTCGACGGCGACCGCTTTGCGCTGCTCTACACCGTTGTTGGCCGCGGTACTCGCTGGCTGAGCGAGCGCGGCCGCGGAGACCAGGTGCGCATGTACGGCCCGCTCGGGAGGGGCTTACGGCTGCCGGCTGGCAGCGGCAACCTGCTGCTCATCGGCGGGGGCGTCGGTATTGCCCCGCTCGTCGACACCGCCGAACGCGCGGTCGCGAAGGGCCACCAGGTGGTCGCGATGATGGGTGCCCGCACGGACCGGCACCTGCTCGCCGCCTCCGAGTGGCCGCGCGAAGTCGAGTACGTCGTCGTCACGGAGGACGGGTCCGCCGGGGGGAAGGGGCTTGTCACCCAGCACCTTGGCAAGTACCAGGAGTGGGCGAGCAAGATCTATGCCTGCGGGCCGACACCCATGTTCCAGGGCCTCGCCGATGTCCTGCGCCAGAGCGGGCGACGTCAGCGCCCGGAGATCCTCATGGAGGAGAACATGCCCTGTGGCTGGGGCATGTGCTACGGCTGTGCCATCTTCACGCGGCACGGCGTCCGCCTCTGCTGCAAAGACGGCCCCCGCTTCAACCTCTTCGACGTCTACTGATTCGCGATCGCCCGCGATGGCGCAAGTCGAACACAACGAAAATGGGCGGCCACTGTGGCCGCCCGTTCGCTAACCAGCGTCGTCCTGGCCTATGCCTCGTGCATTGCCTGCCATTCCAACAGCCGGCCAAGGCCGCGGGCCGCGCGCGCGATGTTCGGGAAGGTCGCAATTCCTTCCTTCGAGCACAGCTCGAGGAACTGCTGCGTCTGTTCGAAGCCCTCGCTCGTGGTCGACTCGCGCACAGCCACGACGATGGGCGTCCCGGACTCTTCCTGCAGCTTCCCGAGCGTGGCCGCCTGGCGTCGCATCCGCGCATACGGGTCACCGAGACGCGCCGACGGTCCCATGCCGAACGCCGTGTGCATCAGCACCATGTCCGCATTCGGCGCCTCGACGCAGGCGCGCATGCTCGCTTCGAAGCCTTCGGCCTCCCAGAGGCTCGTCGTGTCAATCGGGTTACGAATGCTCGTCCCCGCTTCGTGCGTCACCTTCGCCAGCGCCTCTTGCGTCTCGGGAAGTAGTGGCGGCACCTGCAGACCCGCCGCCGCGAGGTCGTCGGCCGCGAGCACACTTGCACCACCACCGCCGCCGAT
Source organism: Dehalococcoidia bacterium (assembly GCA_023228745.1). Lineage (GTDB taxonomy): Bacteria > Chloroflexota > Dehalococcoidia > Tepidiformales > Tepidiformaceae > JALOAP01. The sequence goes on from JALOAP010000319.1 coordinate 1,255, forward strand.
GACCACCACGTTCGGCCCGTTCAGCTTTTTCACGAACTGGAACGTCACCGCCACATCGACGAGCTCCTCCAGGCTCTCTACGCGGAGCGCGCCCGCCTGCCTGGTGAGCCCATCGAACACCTGCAGCGAACCGGCGAGTGAGGCTGTGTGCGAGTTCGCCGCCCGCGAGCCCGCTTCCGTGCGACCGCTCTTCAGGATGGCGAGCGGCTTTTTCCCCCCGGCACGCCGGATCGCCTGTGCCAGCCGTGGCCCGTCCTGGATGCCCTCCAGGTAGGCGACGATGATTTCCGTTGCCGGGTCATCCGCCAGGTATTCGAAGAAGTCCGCAGCCTTCAGGTCGGCCCCGTTGCCAAAGCTGATGACCTTCGAGCAGCGCACCCCGCGGGGCAGCGCGTACCGTACGAATTCGCCCGCGTTCATCCCCGACTGGGAGACCATGCCAACCGGCCCGGGCTCGGCGATCTGGCCCGGCATCATCGCCAGCCGCGACTCCGGTGCGTAGAGGCCCATGCAGTTCGGTCCGATAACCCGGATGCCGGCCTCCCGCGCTCGTGCGATTACCGCCTGCTCCATCTTCGCGCGCTCGGCGTCGCCAGTTTCAGTGAACCCCGCCGTGAAGAGATGGAGCACCTTCACATTCTTCGTGATGCAGTCTTCCAGGAGCTGCGGCACGAACCGTGCCGGGACCGAGGAGATGACGTAGTCCACGTCGTCCGGGATCTCCGTCAGCCGTGGGTAGCACTTCAGCCCGCGGATGGCCGGCGCCGTCGGGTGGATCAGGTAAATCGGGCCACGGAAGCCGATCTCCTGGAGCGACGTCACGAAGCCACCACCGCCGAAAGCCGCGCCCTCCTTCGCGGAAACACCCGCGATCGCGATCGAACGCGGGTGAAAAATGAAGTCGAGTTCGGGGAGCGTTTGGGCAGATGCGGTCACGAAGTGGTCTCCTCGGAAAGGCGCAAGTTGGTATAGATGGGAATACAGAAAGCGTAGCAGGCCAAATCCTTAGAATCCCTTTCCTTCGTTTGACACTCCCCCTCCCCGGTTTCACGATGGCCTCACCGTCAGAAGGCGGCCGATCACCGATGACTTTCCTCTCCCGACTCGGCGCAGCCCTCTTTGTCGTCGCCATCCCGCTCCTGCTGGTCACCTCGAACGTGCGCTTCTTCGCAGGCGAAGTGCGGTTCTACGAACGGGGTTTCCGCGAGTTCAATGCCGACCAGGCCACCGGCGTACCCTTGCCCGAACTCGACCGCGCCGCGCGCTCGATGATCGACTACTTCGAAAATGACTCCGATACCCTCCGCATCCTCGTGACCGACGATGGCGAGGAGGTGTCGCTGTTCAACGCGCGCGAAACCGAGCACATGCAGGATGTGAAACAGGTCATGCGCGTCCTCTTCCGTGTGAACGAAGTCGCGCTCGCCTATGTCCTCACCTACGTGGTCGCGGTCTACCTCTGGTCCGGCGAACGGAACCTGCGGAGCCTCGCCCGGCTATCGCTCCTCGGCGTCGGCCTTGGCGTGGTGGTCACGGGGGCCATTGGCGCGTTCGCCGTCGCCGGGTTCGACCTGGCCTGGACCACCTTCCACGAGATCCTCTTCCGCAACGACCTCTGGCAGCTCGACCCCGACACCGACCGCCTTATCCAAATGTTCCCCGAGTCCTTCTGGGAAGAGTCGACCTACATCATCGGCATCATGACGTTCGCGGAGGCGACGGCGATCGTTATCGCCGCCACGCTGTATTTGCTGGCGTCGCGCAACTCCAACGCTACACCAACGCCTGCGCCGCAAGCTTCACGGGAACCCGACCGCATCGAGCGGTTCCGGACGCTGCACCAGCCCGTCCCGCCTCCTCCGCCCGGCAGCGAAGACTAGTTCATCCCCGCCGCGCAGGCGCAGCCACCGCCGCCACAGCAGCCACCACCGCCACCCGCGTCCATCTCCATCAGGTCCACGCCGCCGCGGGGCGCCGCGAATGTAGAGATCGTGCGCTGAGACACGTGGCCTTCCCGGCACTTCGCCGGGGCACTTGCCTCCGACATCGGCCGCCGCTCTTCGAACTTCTCACGACAGGTTGGGCAGTAATACTCGTAGATGGCCATGCGCGAAGTATAGCCGGAAGCGAGCCTCAGGCAGCGCGCCCGGGCGCCTCGTCGGCCTCCTTCGCGGGAACCTCCTCGGCCTCGGGCGGAAGGGGCGTCTCCAGCTGCGAGGCGTCCGCGACGGGTGTCGTCGCCGGCGATGGTTCGGCAAGTGGGGCCGCTGGCTCGACCGCGATGTGCTCCCGCTCGGGCGCAGACACCTGCTCTGGCGCTGGCGGCCGAACCTCCGGCGGGGGCGCGGCGGTCGCTGGCTCCTCGAGCGGTGCGCGAAGGTCCGCCTCGAGCGGATCGTAGATGGTGCGGGTCACTGAGTTGCTCGGCTGCACCCACTTCGCGCTGGTGTGGTCCTTCGACAACATCGCCCGCGCGCGCGTTCGCAACCGCTCCCAAACGGTCGCCATAACGGCTGGACAATAACGCTTCGTTCACCCGGGAGCAACCCGTCTTAGCGCTCCCTTTTCTCTGCCTGCTGCAGGAAGGCCTGGACCACCCCGTTCCACACGTCCGCCTGCTCGAAATACGCCGAGTGGCCCGCCCCGGGAAGCTCGTGATGCTCCGCCCCTGCGACGAGTCGAGCCGCCTCCCGCACCATTTCCGGCGATGTGATCATGTCGTGCTCGCCCACGAGGTAGAGCGTCGGCACCCCCAGCGCGGAGAGCAGTTCGTGCATGCTCCCCCGGTACGTCGCTGGCGGCCGCCCTAGAAACCCCTTGGGGCGGCGCGGATTGAGTGCATTGACCTGGCGATAGAGGAGTGCGAGTGCCGGGTTCTCCTGCTCGAACGCCGGGGCAAGAGCGTGCTCTCGCAGTCCCCCGTCGCCCCGCTCATCTCGCAACTGGTCCTGTAGCTCCCGAATACGATCGTTTGTCGCGCCCGCGGTCGTCCCGCACAACACCAGCGACTTCACACGGCCCGGCGCCAGGCGTGCGA
>JALOAP010000320.1 GCA_023228745.1 Dehalococcoidia bacterium
GTCAGGGGCGTCAGCAAGACCTTCTCCGCGCGGCCCGCGCCGGTGCGCGCGTTGCGCGAGGTGGACCTCGAGGTGGTGGCCGGTGGCCTCACCGCCATCCTCGGCGCCTCAGGCTGTGGCAAGACCACGCTGCTGCGCGTCATCGCCGGCTTCGACAGGCCCGACTCGGGTGAGGTGCGCCTGGGCGAGCGCGTGCTTACCGCCGCCGGCGTCCACGTGCCGCCGGAGCAGCGCGGCATCGGCATAGTGCCTCAGGAGGGAGCGCTGTTCCCGCACCTGAACGTGGCGCAGAACGTCGGCTTCGGCCTGAGTGGCTGGGGCCTCGGCGCACTTTCGGGCCGGGCGCGGCGTCAGCGCGCGGCGCGCGTGGCGGAGTTGCTCGAGCTGGTGGGACTCCCGGACCACGGCACCCGCCGGCCGGACGAGCTGTCCGGCGGGCAGCAGCAACGCGTGGCGCTGGCGCGCGCGTTGGCGCCAAAGCCGCAGGTGGTGCTCCTCGACGAACCGTTCTCCGCGCTAGACGCCGGCTTGCGCGCCGAGCTGCGCGAGGAAATCCGCAGCCTGTTGCACCGCATCGGCACCACCGCCATCCTGGTCACGCACGACCAGGAGGAAGCACTGTCGCTGGCCGATCACATCGCCGTCATGCGTGACGCGCAGGTGGTGCAGGCCGACTCGCCCCGCGGCGTCTACGTCACCCCGGCCGACGCCGAGGTGGCTGCGTTCATCGGCGAGGCGGTGCTGCTACCAGGGAAGCTCGCGCCTCGGCACGCAACCAACGCTCCGAGCGTCGAGTGCGCCCTCGGTTGCATCGCCGTCCAGGCGGGCGGCGTCGGTCCGGGCTTCCATGGGGCGTGCATGGTGATGCTCCGCCCGGAACAGCTGGAGTTGGCCGACGTGGGCGTCCCGGCCCGCGTGGTGGCCACCAGCTTCTTCGGGCACGACAGCGTGGTGCGGTTGCGCCTGGGCGCGGACGGTAGCGGCGCACCGGTCCAGGTCCGCATGCAAGGGCACGCGCTACCCGCGATCGGCGACATCGCCAGGGTGCGCGTCGTCGAAGGAGCCACCGGCTGCATCGCTGCCGGGACAAATCGAACTGCCGTGTCCTGAGAACCGGACACGTCCAAGTAGGAGGAACCCCCCGTGAACTTCGCTAAAGGAACCCCCCGTGCCACGCGTCTGCCGCCGCTGACACGTCTAGGTCTGCTCGCAGCGCTAGCCGCCGCGCTCGTCTCCGCCCTCGCGCCCGCCTTCGCGGACGGCGCTGCTCAAGCCGGTTCGTCCACCAACGTCACGCTTACGGTCTACTCCGGCCAACATGAGTCCCTCGGGGAGGCGCTCGCGGCCGCGTTCGAGGCCGAAACGGGCATCAAGGTCGCGGTGCGCTCCGGCAAAGACGCCAACCTCGCGAACCAGCTCCTCGAGGAGGGCGCTCGCTCGCAGGCCGACGTCTTCATCACCGAGGAACCCGGGCAGCTCGCGGCTCTTGACGAGAAGGGGCTCCTCGCGCCCGTCGATCCGGCGACGCTCGCACAAGTAGACCAGCGCCTCAACCCCGACAGCGGCGATTGGGTCGCTTACGCCGCGCGCTCGCGGGTCATCTTCTACAACCCGAGCCTCATCTCCGAAGACGAGCTGCCCAAGAGCATCCTCGACTTGACGGATCCGGCGTGGAAGGGCAAGTTCGCCTACGCACCGAGCGGCGCGTTCGTCAGCACCGTCACGTACCTCATCACCTCCATCGGCAAGGAACGGACGCGTGCCTGGCTGGAGGGCATCAAGGCGAACGGCGTGAACCTGCAGAAGAACGGCGCCGTCCGCGACGCCGTCGAGGCGGGCCAGATCGCCTTCGGCCTGAGCAACCACTACTACTGGTACCTGCTGGCCGAGAAGCAGGGCGGGCCCGACAAGCTGGCCTCCAAGGTGCATTTCATGGGTGACGGCGACGCCGGCGCGCTGCTCCTCAGCTCGGGCGCCGCGGTCTTGAAGACCAGCACGCACCAAGCCGAGGCCCAACGCTTCCTCGCCTGGCTCACCGACCCCCAAGGCGGTCAGCAGATCATCGCGACCACCACGCCGCAGTACCCGCTGGCGCCGGGCGTAGAGAGCACGATGGGCCTGAAGCCGCTGAGTGAACTGTCGCCGCCGGATGTCGATCAGGGAAGCTTGGGGGGCGTCGACGAGGCCCGTGACCTGATCATCGCAACCGGGATCATCTGATAGCGAGAAGGGCGACGGCGTGATGGCCTTAGAGCCCTAGATGACCCCCGAACCCGAGGCTCGCGCCGGGCAGCACCGCCGACCACGAAGCGCCAAGCCGCCGTTGGCGCTCGTGGTTCCGGCCGTGCTCGTCGCGCTACTGGCGCTGACGCCGGTCGGCTACCTGTTCTTCCGGGGGGGCATGAGCCTCCCCCGGCTGCTGCACGAGCTGTCCAGCCCGACCACGGGAACGCTGATACGCCACACGCTCCTTCTCGCCGTCGGCGTAACGCTTGCCAGCATCTTGCTGGGCGTCTCGCTGGCGGTGCTGGTGGTGCGCACGGACCTGCCCGCCAAGCGCTTCTGGACGGTGCTCTTCGCCTTGCCGCTGGGCATCCCGGCGTTCGTCACGTCCTACACGTGGGTCGCGGCCTTCTACGAGTTCGCGCCGCGGTCCACGTTCATCTACGGGCTGCGCGGAGCCATCATCGTGCTCGGCCTGGCGCTCTACCCCTACGTCTACCTTCCCGCGGTGGCGGCGCTGCGCGGCCTCGACCCGGCGCAAGAGGAAGCTGCGCGCTCGCTGGGCGCCAGGCCGTTCCTCGCCTTCTTCCGCGTGACCCTGTCGCAACTGCGCACCGCGATCGCCGGGGGCTCGTTGATCATCGCGCTGCACATGCTCGCCGAGTTTGGCGCGCTCGAGCTTCTGCGCTATCAGACCCTCACCACCGCCATCGTGCAACGAGTCACCGTGCTCAGTGCGCCGGAGGCCGCCCGCGCCCTCTCCGTGGTGCTGGCCGTCGGGTCCCTCCTGTTCCTTGCGGCTGACGCGTTCTTGCGGGGCCGATCGACCCCCACCCGCATGGGCGGCGGCGTCGCTCGCTCCGCCGTTCCCTGGCGACTGGGGCGCACGAAGGCGGTGTGGCTAGGCGCCTGTGTGCTGTTGACGATCTTCGCGTTGGGCGTGCCGCTCTACTCGATGATGACCGGCCTCGCCCGCCTCGTCCTCGCCGGCGGCGCCGGCTTCGACTGGGCGCGCCTCGGGAGCGCCGCACTAGACACCGCGCAGTACGCCGTCGCCACCGCTTTGGTTGCGAGCGTCGTGGCGATCCCCGTGAGTTTGTTGGCGGTGCGCTACCCGGGTTGGCTGGCGACCCTCACCGAGCGCTCCACCTGGATCGCGCACTCGTTACCGGGCGTGGTGGTGTCGCTGGCACTCGTCTACCTGTCGGTGCGCTGGCTCACGCCCTTCTACCAGACCAGCGCGCTCCTCGTCGCGGGCTACGTCATCCTCTTCCTGCCAATAGCCGTGGGCGCACAGCAGGTCGGCATCTCCCACGCCTCGCCCCAGTTCGACAAGGTGTCGCGCTCGCTGGGGATAGGCGGGCTGGCCACTTTCTTCCGCGTCACCCTGCCGCTGGCCCTACCCGGCATAGCCGCGGGTGCCGTCCTGGTGCTCCTAAACGTGGGCAAGGAACTCACCATGACCCTGCTCCTCCACCCAACGGGCACGCGTACGCTGGCCACCGCGCTGTGGGCTACGACGGACGGCGAGGTGCTCGACTTCAGCGCCGCCGCGCCCTACGCCGTGGCGCTCGTGGTCATCACGGCCATCCCCGCGTTCTTGCTAATACGGCAGACACTGCAGCCCTCCAGGGGCGGGGGTAGGACCCGATAGCCGGCCTCGCCCACCCAACTGGGCCAGGCTGAAGGTTAGCGAGGGGTGAGAGGCGCCGGTTAGCAAGACAGCGGTTCGTGCTCACCGTGCCTCACCTCCTTACTCATGTCGCACTGACAGATTGAATTCACCGGCGCTATGGTTTTGTTCGGCAATGGGTGGGTTTCGTTAAGACGTCTTAAGGCCCACCAGGATGGAGAACACGCCATGTCTGAAGCTTGTACTACAAACAACCGTCGCGTCCAGCGTCACCGTTTCGGCATCTTCGCCGGCCTATTGGCACTGATGGTGCTGCCCTTCTCCGTCGCGTTGGCCGACGACGCACCCCAGGTGCTCAAGATCGACGTCGGATCGTTCTACTTCCAACTGGCCGGGCAGGAGCAGAACGCTCCCATCCACCTC
>JALOAP010000322.1 GCA_023228745.1 Dehalococcoidia bacterium
TGTGATTTCTGTCAGCGTTACGCCGGTAACTGCTTCGCCTCCTTCCGTATAACCGTTATCCGGGCTGGCGACAGCCTCAACTTCAGGACTTGGCGAAGCGCACACATCAGCTTTCGCGCCGTGTGCGGCGGAAAACGTATAATCGCTTTTCACCAGCATGCACTTGATGGTATCGGTATCAAAATCGATCGTCCCATCAAGAACGTACTTTCTTATTTTATCGTAAAGATACAAAACACTGGACATAGCACCCTCCTATTCGGAAATTCTTTCGGTTATTAATATTTTAAAATTTAATCCTTTATCGGCGCCATACTCGGCCGGAACGCCGCGAAACACGCCATCCTTTAACGCAACAATGATCGAACTATAATTTCTGATGAGATATTTCACGTAATCGATCATTTCTTGCGTGGCGTTTTCATCATTGATGACGGCGATTCGGTCACTGTCGGAATATCCGGTATCATAAACCTCACATCCGCCATCAAGCGTCGCCGTCCGTGTACACCGCCGACTTCCCGATTCGTTGAGGTTTTTATACCGGTCAGCGTCCGGAAAAACTCTGTCGCCAATAACGTCTTGAACTTCAGTCGATAATGCAATCATTGTAACAGCTCCTATACTAACATCTGGACGCCTTCAGCCACCGCCCTAACCTGTATCGCATTTAATATCTCAAACATGAACGCCTCAAGATGCGGCGCCAAACCTTCAGCGGATATTTTGATGCCGATTTCTTTTCCTTCTTCCATCAATTTCGTCCGCGCCCGGATGCTGTCCGTTTCTGCTTCGATAAGTTCTTTCTGCAATTCCAAAAGGCCTTCTCTGCGGTCACTTTCCTCACTGATAATTTCAATCAAATCCAACTGCCTTGAGCTATCGATGCCGTTCATGGCTCCTGCTAACCCTATCATTACGTCGGCAGTTGACTCGATAGCTTTATCCACGCTTTGAAACATTACTTTCATTTTTTCCGTGGCTTGCTCGATTTGGGCGATATCGACCTTGGCTTTCCACTCAATACTGGATTGGATGATCGCACTTTGTTCTTTCAACCGGGCAATATCGACATTGGATTTTATTTCGAGTAATTTTTCAGCGGGAATTTCCTTTTCAATATCTTTTTTCGCCTTAGCCATTGAATCCTTATCGGCTTCGACCCCGACATTGGTGATTCTTGTTGAACCGTCTGGAAAATGTTCGATAATCATCCCATAAGCTTTTTCAATGGATGATCCATCTGCCTGTACGCCGATACGCACCTCCTTTTTTTCTGGGATCTTTTCAAGCTCCGTGCTTAATGACGTAATCGATTTCGTCGCTTCCTTTACCGGAGGAACTATTTCTTTGCTTGCCAGAGCCATCGCCTTTGCTTTTACGGCCGAGACATCTAGCGTGCTATTTAATTCAAGCGCTCCAAGTGCCTGGAGCGCTACTTCTTTTGTTATTGCGCCCGCCTGTATTTTAGCCTCGATCATGGCCAACGTAGCCTTGTTTTGCGCGTCTGCCTGAGCATGCAGGCTATCGGCCATTTTATTGGTTGCGTTGACATTATACAGCGCATATCCTGTGAACGCAGCCAGGGCCGCTCCCATAGCCACCAGGCCAGCGGGAGACAATAACAACGTCATAGACGCCGCCGCGAATTTTTCCAGAGCGGGAAGCAATGTCATCGTAATCGCTCCACCCATGGCCTGAAGACCTGTAACAATATTCATAATGGCGGATCCCGTGAAGATGGCAAAAACCGCCTTAATTAATTCAGTATGGCTGGTCAATTCATACAAGGCTTTCCCCAGGCCAAGGACATTACCGATCATTTCCTGCGTGGCAGCATCAGTATTTTCAAAGCCATCTATTAACGCGCCGATGACTTCAAATAACGGCCTCATCCCCTCAATAATGCCCTTTGTCACATTAATCAGGCCGGTAAAGCCGTCTATTACGCGCTGTAATACTTCATGCAGACCTTCAACCGTTGTTAAGTCGATCTGGCCGAACACTGTCTGGAATGCCGTTTTCAGCGCATCGCCCAACCCGCCGAACGATGCGATTAAATTTGAAAAATCCAATCCTTTCATCGCTTCGGGCAAATTCTGGGCGATAACTTTTAATTTTTCAGCAAGATCTTTCCCGAGTTGGCCGATATACTCAAACAACGGATCAAAAGCACCATCGCGGATGCTTGAACTCAGGCCCGAAAAAACGCTGCCAAGAGACGCCATAACAGGCCCCGCCGATTCTTCCAGCTTTGTCCCAACTTCCACCATAAACAACTTCGCGTTATTGATCAGCAACTGGCTTTGGTTTTCAAACGTCCCCACCATTTTTTTATAGGCTTCTTCCGCCATGCCCGCACTATTGATCGACAAATCCAGCGCTTTATTAAAAAAAGCCATCCCGTCGCCTGTCAACTGAAACGCGCCGTTCATGGCGCGCACTTCCGGGAATAATTCCACCATAGCCTGTTTACTGCCGCCGGTTTTCTCCATGATCAGTTTCATCATGCCCTGGAAGCTATTGGCATCAATTGCGCCGGCATTGAATGATAATCCAAGCGCCGACGCAGCTTTAGCAGCCTCCCCTGACGGAGATATAATACCCATGATTACAGATTTAACAGCCGTTATCGCGTTTTCTGTCGTCATACCTTTGGCGGTTAGTGTGGCGATCGCCGCGGATAATTCCTCAAATGACACTCCTGAGCTGGCAGCGATACCGACAACCTGTCCCATCGCTCCGCCTAATTCCTCAATGGTTTGCTTCCCAATTAATGTTGACGAAAAATAAACATCATTGATGCGCGTTAAATCCTTCACGCTCATTCCATAAGCGGCCATCGTTGAGGTCAGCAGATCCACCGTTGTATTTAAATCGGATTTATTGGCGACAGCCAATTGCTCCGCTTTGGCCATAAAGTCCAATGACTCGCCGTAATCAATTCCAGCCTGCGCCGCGGTATATATGGCGGAGTTGATATCGCTGAGAGATTTTACCGAGCCGGAAGAATACGTAATAATATCTTCACGAAATTTTTTAAGATCATCCCCTGTGGCGCTGACCGACGTGCTGATTTGCGCGAAACTGCTATTAAACTCCGATGACTCTTTAATGGCCAGGGCCATCCCGCCGGCGACCAAAGCGGCCAATACCGCATCCAGTTTCAGAATATTGTCTGCCACACCGGCAAACGGCGCGGAAATATCATTGATCCCGCTGGAGAAGGATGTAAGTTTGGATTCAATCGTTCCGAGCGCTTTTTCTAACTCCGCCGATTTTGCGCCGAATACGATTTCTACTGTTTTTTGCAGGTCAGCCATTTATTTCTTACCCTTTTTTTATCTGCGATATTAGATACTCAACTTCATGCCGCATATTCTTCATCAATCTTTCCCCTGCCAATTTTTTCAGGACATCAAAATGGACAGGATCCGATAAATAATCCTGAATGCGCGGACCGTACAACGCTTTAACCGGCAATCGATATTCTTCCGGCATCCATCTTGCCGGGAAGTATCTGTTTTGTTTTGGGCTCCACACATAACCGACTTTACCGGCCATCTTGTTAATCTTTGAAGTTTTTCCGCCATGTTTCTCATCGTGATATTTACGACGATAAACCTGTTCCGATTTTTGATCGCTCCTCACTTTGCCGATGTAGGCGTGTTTTACTATTTTACGCCTGCTGCTTTTCAGGACCCGGACAGAGACGCCTTCATTCGTCTGCTTTGCGCCGTATTTAATTAATCGGATGAACGTTCCTTTGCTAGAAACGACGCCCGTCGGATTTTTGAATGACCCTTTTCTTATTTTATAGGATTCTCTGATTGCGGACGCCGTCAGCGCGTAATACCCTGTCAGCATTTTGACGCCGTCTGTTTTGACGCCGTCCAGTGTTTTATTGATTCCGCGGGAATTCGCCTTGGCCAGTTCATCGCCAGACAGCTTCTTCAGCATCTGTTTTACTTCTTCTATATCCTGAGGGTTGATGCGCACATTCATCCGCCTACCACCTGTAATTTAGTTCCAGTTGCCCGACGGCCTCTCCACTGGAGTTGCCTTCCGCATATAAGCCGGCATGGACATTGCCCACACGGAAAAACTGCCACCGGCCGAAGACGGTTATTAATTGTTTAAATTCGTCAGTCGTATATCCGGCGCGGGCTCCGATTTCTTTGTTATTTTCAAACGCAAATAATGATAGCGGCCGCTGTTTGGCGATAATATTGCCGGCGCCGGTTTTCGTGTTCAGTGTCGCGACCACGTCCG
>JALOAP010000321.1 GCA_023228745.1 Dehalococcoidia bacterium
CGATCGCCGGCCTGCGCTGGTGGGGTAAGCGCGCCTCGGGTCCGCGCAGCGTCACCGGCTTTATCCGTGTGGTCGACACGCTCGCCATCAGCAATGGCCGCACGATTCACCTGGTCGCACTGGGCGACCGCGTGATCGCGGTCGGAGCGACCGCACAACAACTCACGTTGCTCAATGAACTGAGCGAAGAGGAAGGAGCGCGGGTGCTCGCGGCCCTGCCGCAGCAGCCCCAGCAGCCCATCGCCTCCTTCGCTGCTGAGCTTTTCCAGTCCATGCGGGGCACGTCCCGGCCACAGGGCAAGGTGCGCGACATCGTCATTGGCGAGGACGCGCGATGAAGGACGAGTACTCGGTGTTCGAACCCACACGCGTGCCGCGGCGCCGCTCCCGCAAGAAGTGGGCGTTTGCATGCCTGGCGCTGCTCGCCATCCTCGCGTTCAGCGGCTGCGCACAGCAAACCGTGCCCGGCCAGCCCACGCCACCTCCCGGCGGCATCGATACGCAGAACACCCAGAACGTCTCCGCGGCCATCCAGATCATGTTATTCGTCACGGTGCTCTCGCTGGCGCCGGCGATCCTCGTGATGGTGACGTCGTTCACGCGCGTCATCGTGGTGCTCTCGCTCCTGCGCACCGCCATCGGCATCCCTCAGCTCCCGCCGAACCAGGTGCTGATCGGCCTCGCGCTGTTCCTGACGGCGTTCGTGATGGCGCCCGCAATCAAGCAGATCAATGACAACGCCATCCAGCCCTACCTGAACGGGACCATCACGCAGGAGGAGGCGTTTGCGCGTGGTGAAAGCCCGCTGCGCACGTTCATGTTCAAGCAGACGCGTGAGCAGGACCTTGGGCTCTTTCTGAAGCTCGCGGGCACGGCGAAGCCGGAGAACCGCGAAGAGGTGCCCACCTATGTCCTCGTGCCCGCCTTCACGATCTCGGAGCTGAAGGCCGCGTTCCAGATGGGATTCGTGATGTTCATCCCGTTCCTCATCATCGACCTCGTCGTCTCTTCAGCGCTGCTGAGCATGGGCATGATGATGCTTCCGCCAGTCGTGGTTTCACTCCCCTTCAAGATCCTGCTCTTCGTCCTCGTCGATGGGTGGTACCTCATCGTGGGGTCGCTCGTGGGGAGCTTCGCGTGAGCGTGCCGGAGGTGTCGCGATGAATGAAGCCGTGGCCATTGGGCTGGCGCGGGAAGCGCTTTGGACATCACTGCTGGTGGGCGGGCCGATCCTGGGCATCACCCTGGTGGTCGGCATCGTGATCTCGATCCTGCAGGCGGTGACGCAGGTGAACGAAATGACGCTCACCTTCGTGCCAAAGCTGGTTGCCGTCTTCGTGGGGATGCTCATCTTCGGCCCCTGGATGATGGAAACGATGCTGAGCTTCTCGGCTGGCCTTTTCGCAAGCATGGCCAGCTACGGCCGCTGAGGAGGACCGCGTGGAGCTCTCACCCCAGTTCACCTATGCGTTCTTGCTGATCCTCGTCCGCACGAGCGCGATGCTGGTCTCGGCGCCCCTGTTGAGCCATAAAGGCATCCCCTCGTGGACGAAGGTGGGCTTCGCGCTGTTCTTCGCGCTCGTGCTGGTGCCACTCCAGGGCTCGCGCCTGCCCCAGCCGCCTGAGAACTTCGGCACACTCGGCGCCGCCGTCATCAGCGAGGGGCTGTTCGGGCTTGCGCTGGGGCTGGCCATGCAGCTCATCTTCGTCAGCCTTCAGATGGGCTCGCACATCCTCGGCGTGCAGATGGGCTTCGGCCTCGGCGCGGTCTACGACCCTGTGACTGGTGCGCAGTTCGGCGCGTTCGACCAGTTCTACGCCGTCCTTGTGACGCTCGTCTTCTTCACTGTGAACGGTCACTACATGGTCATCCAGGCGCTCGCCGAGACCATCCGCGCGGTACCGCTCGGCACATGGGACCCGCTGACCATCCAGTCCAGTGCCGTCGCGAGTCTCTTCACGGGGCTCCTGGTGACGGCGGTCCGAATCGCGATGCCGGTGGTCGCGGCGCTCTTCCTCACGGATGTCGGGATGGGCTTCGTCGCGCGTACTGTCCCGCAGGCAAACATCCTCATCGTCGGTATGCCGATCAAGATCACCGTCGGGATGATCGTGCTCATCGCCGCCCTGCCGGTGACCACGACCCTCATGCAGTCGGTCATTGGTAACCAGCTAGCGGGCTCGAGCCAGCAACTCCTGGGGGTGCGCTAGTGGCGGGCGAACGAACCGAGGCGCCAACCCCACGACGGCTGCAGGACGCCCGCCGCGAAGGGAACGTCGCGAAGAGCCAGGACCTCGTGTCGGTGGGTGCACTGCTCATCGCCGTGGTCTCCATGCGAATGGTTGGGCCGGGCATGTGGGACGGTCTGCGCGGTGTCATGACCGAAGGGCTGGGCCGCCCAGCAGGCCAGGAACTCACGCCCGCGCTGGCGATGGGCCTCTTTCGCAACTTCGCCGCACAGGCGATGCTCGCGCTTGCGCCGCTCTTCGCCATCCTCGTCGTTGCGGCGTTGGCGCTCAACGTTGGCCAGACGGGTCTCATGCTCTCGGGTGCGAAGCTGAAGCCGAAGTTCAGCCACATCAACCCCGCGAGCGGCGCAAAGCGGATCTTTTCGAAAGACGGCCTCGTCAGCCTGGGCAAGGCGCTCGGCAAGATGGGCATCATCGCCGGCGTCGTCTACCTGACGATGAAGGGCCAGATGGCGGCCATCGCCGGGATGCCAGCCCAGACGGTCGGCCAGTCGGCCTCGTTGCTCGCGACGCTCGCATTCGATGTCGCGCTGCGCGCCGCCGCGGTGCTCTTCTTCCTCGGTCTGGCGGACTACGGGTGGCAGCGGCGCCAGTGGCTCGGCCGCCTCCGGATGACGAAGGAAGAAGTCCGCAAAGAGATGAAGGAATCGGACGGCGACCCGCAAATCAGGGCCGCTATCCGCCGCCGGCGCCAGTCTCTCCTGAACCGCATGATCGCGTCCGTCCCCAAGGCGGACGTGGTGGTGACGAACCCGACGCACTACGCCGTCGCACTGAAGTACGACCCGGTCTCGATGCAGGCGCCCACGGTGGTGGCGAAGGGCGAACGGCTGCTCGCACTTCGCATCCGGGAAGTGGCGAAGAAGCACGGGGTACCGGTGCTCGAAGAACCACCGCTCGCCCGGGCGCTCTATGCCGCTGTCCCGGTGGGGCAGCACATCCCGGCGAACCTGTTCCATGCGGTGGCCGAAGTCCTCGCGTGGGTCTATGCGCTGCGCCAGAAGTCCGGCGCCCGTCCACGCACATCTCCACAGGGAGCGCTCTAACCGATGACCGTTCAGACAGTTGCCCCCGGCGGCCTGCGCCGCATTCTCGGTCAGAGCGATGTGCTGCTCGCAGTGGGCATCATGGTCATCATCGGGATGCTCATCATCCCGTTGCCAGCACGGCTGCTCGACATGTTGCTGACGATCAACATCGCCGCCTCGGTGACCGTGCTGCTGGTCGCTATTTATACCGAAGACCCGCTGAAGTTCTCGGTGTTCCCTTCGTTGCTCCTGGTGACGACGCTCTTCCGCCTTGCGCTGAACGTCTCCACGAGCCGGCTCATCCTGCTCCACGGAGAGGCGGGCGAGGTGGTGCACTCGTTTGGGAACTTCGTGGTGGGCGGCAACCTCGTCGTCGGCCTCGTCATCTTCTTCATCCTGGTCGTCATCCAGTTCGTGGTGATCACGAATGGCGCGGGGCGTGTCGCGGAAGTCGCCGCCCGGTTCACGCTGGACGCGATGCCCGGCAAGCAGATGGCCATCGACGCTGACCTGAACGCCGGGCTCATCGACGAAAACCAGGCGCGGACTCGCCGCAAGGCGATCGCCGAAGAGGCGGACTTCTACGGTGCGATGGATGGCGCCAGCAAGTTCGTGAAGGGCGATGCCATCGCCGGCATCGTCATCATCATCGTGAACATCATCGGCGGTCTAAGCGTCGGTGTGCTGCAGCAGGGCGTCCCTGCCTCGGAGGCGCTGAACAAGTACGCGCTCCTCACGGTGGGCGATGGGCTCGTCTCGCAGGTGCCGGCCCTCCTGATTTCGACGGCCACGGGTATCGTGGTCACACGCGCCGCAGGGACGACGAACCTCGGCACGCAGATGTTCGACCAGCTTTCGGGCCAGTCGCGGCCGCTCCTCATCGCGGGTACCACGCTGGCGATCTTCGGCATGCTGCCGGGCCTGCCCAAGCTCCCGTTCTTTGCGGTCGCGGGGCTGGTTGCGGCTAGCGGGTACATGATCAAGCGGTCCCAGG
>JALOAP010000323.1 GCA_023228745.1 Dehalococcoidia bacterium
CTGTTTTGAGGTAAGTTTGCCGAAATCCAGAAGAGTTTTTAAATAGTTCATTTGCTCGTTAAAAGAGGCTTCGGTTATAACCGGCCCTGGGGTTTCTCCAGCTTTTTTCTTTTCTTCCCCAATTTTTCTCAACTGTTCTAAAATACTTTCTAAGTCGGCAATGTCCTTTTCAGTATTTCCTAACATCTGCTCTTTTGTAAACCATGCCATCAGCGAGCCAATCGGCCCTCCAGCGGTTCCAATTTGAGCAAACATCCGATCTAACTTTCCAGCGTTTTGTTGAATCGCATTCAGAATAGTTAATTGTTGAACAATTGCGTCAATTTCAGCTTGAATTTGGTCAAGGGTCATTGAATCTAATTCCGACAACAACCCCATAAATTCTCTGGTTTTTTGGTTTACCGAATCAACTTGAGAATACAATTTTGCATAGAGGCCATATAAAACAGCCGTCCCAGCAGCAACTAACCCTAAAGAGCTGGCCGCAATACCAGCAGATGAACTAATCCCTCCTATGAGAGCTTTAAATTGAGTTAGCATTGGGATAATCTTGGCTACGGTTCCAACAAAAAGTAATAACAGCCCACCGCCGCCAACCAACTTCATTAGCCATTCGGATAAAGTTTTATGTTCATCGCTCCACTTGCGAATCGCTCCAGCAGTTTCAGTTAATCGTTCAACAAAAGGTTTTAAACATTCAACCAGGGGAATAATAGCAGTTCGGAGGAGTCCAGCCATCGAGCCTTTTAGAGCAGTGAGAGCATCGTTAAAATCTCCCAGGGTTTTAGCCTGAACCGAATCCATAGTAATACCAAGCCGATCGGCTTCATCGGCTAAATCCCGAATACCACCGGCCCCCAACTGAAGCATAGGGAGAAGGTCAGGACCGGCTTTCCTCCCGAAAAGTTCAGAGACTAAAGTTGATTGCTCGGTTTCGTTCCGCATTAAAGATATTTTCTCGGCAATTTCAGGGATAATTTGAGAACCGGATTTTAAAGATCCATCTAAATTCTGCCAACTTATTTTTAATTGATTAAAGGCGTCTTGAGCTTCTTTTAAACCGCTTCGAGCATCGCCCATTTTGGAATATAAAACCTTTAAACCGTTAGCCATCTTCTCTAAACTGGCTCCATTTTGTTCAGCGGCATACCCTAAACGAGAGAGTTCAGTTGCGGTAATACCAGTTGATTTTGAGAGGTCGTCTAAACGGTCTCCAGCTTCAGCGGCTTGATAAATGGTAGCGGTTAAGGCTCCGGTTATAACCCCACCCATGGCAATAAACTGAGTGGAATATTTTTGCAGGAATGCCCCAACTCCGGCCAAACTTTCTTTGAAAGTCTTGACATGACGTGAAACGGTGATAAAAGCGTCAGAGCCTTTGGCCTTAAATAGGACCGTTCCATCAGTCAACTGCTTCCAAGAACCGCCAGCGGTTTCAAAGGTATTTTTAACCTCGGAACCAAACTGCTTCAAATGTTGTTTGCTTTTATTTAATTCGTTGACAAGCTCTTTGGTGACTAACCCTAATTCAACGAAAAATTGTTTGTCTGCCATTATTGCTCCTTCATTATAAAGCCCATTTTTTTAAGGTTCCGTATCGTATCATGGTCGTCAGTTTTGGTTTTTCCAAAGAGTATTTCGTGGAGTCTTCGAGGGTCGTTAAAGGCCAATGCCATTTTCCAGACGTTTTCTTTTTGCCGGTTGATGATTCGCTTTGCCAAGTCTTCAATCAAATCGTAAGGGGTGTTGAGGTATTGTTCTAAGGTCCAGCCGTATTGAAAAAAGAGGTCTAAAAGAATAACCTCGCTCTCGTTTATTTCATCGAGGCTAACGCTTGAGTCATGAGGGTAAAAAAACGCTTCATCAATTCCCCCATATCCTGTTGAGAAATAAATATTTTAATGAGGGTTTCTAAGGTATCAACATCCATATTGTCAATCTGTTCTTTGGTTGGTGGAACACCATCTTTATCTTTTAAAACATACATCATTAAAACAGTAAATTCATCTTCGCAAAAAGGGAGTCCAGCCAGTAGTCTT
Source organism: Dehalococcoidia bacterium (assembly GCA_023228745.1). Classification (GTDB taxonomy): domain Bacteria; phylum Chloroflexota; class Dehalococcoidia; order Tepidiformales; family Tepidiformaceae; genus JALOAP01. The sequence continues at coordinate 2,040 of JALOAP010000323.1, forward strand.
TCAATCAAATAAACAGCGATATTTTCCTCGCTCTCTTTAGCAATGAGTTCAGAAAACTTAGAGAGATCAACGACCGCTTGAAGTTTCCCGATAAACCGAGCTAATTGGAATAATCCTTTTTTAGTCAATCGGGTGACTTCATATTCTTTTCCGTTTAATTCGATTACTTTCCCGGGAAGTTCTTTTTCAAGAACTGATTTTTTGCTCATTCTTTTTCTTCTCCTCCTGTTTTTCCTTGTATTTCCAGGCAATTGATTTCACAAATTCTCCGGTCTTAGCGGCACATTCCTCCAAAAAGGTATACAGGTCTTTTCTTCTGTAGGAGAAATTGACCACCTGAGATTGTGCAAAATGACCGTTAGTTCTAATGGTTTGCTCAAAAAAAGCTAAAGCGGTTCCAAATTGTTTCTCATCGTAAAAGTACCGTCCACATACCCAATACACATCAGGAAACTTCGGATCAAGTTCTAAAACCTTCCCCCAGTGACCTAGCATTTTTTCTTCGTCCTTTAAAAGATAATTCACGTAACCAAGTAAAAAGTGCATTTCGGTTTTCTGAGGAACCGACATATCATTTTCTCTCGGCAAAACTTCCTCTAAATACTTTTTAGCGTTCTGAGGATTGTTTAAAACCGAAAGTTCAGTTTTTGCTAAATAAATAGTAACACCAACATTATTCGGGTCTTTTTCGTGTTCTTCCTTGAGAATCTTATAATTCCGGTTAATCGCTTTATCAATCAGGCTATTTTTATCTCGATAACCTAAATGAATAACCGGCACATCAACTTTGAGGAACTTCCCTTTAAACTCATTGATCGAATCGGAAACAGTTTCATGGACTCTTCCCCGATAGCGGATTCGTGGATCTCGTTTAAATAGAGTTACCCGATAAGAAGTTATCCCTCCGCCATCAGTAACTGAATTAATCGGTTGCTGAACTGCCACATACTCCTCGCCATAATTAGCAATAGTTTTCTTCAAAAGTGCCAGGTCTTCAGCTTCTAACCGTTCATCGCAGTCGAGAAAGAGGATCCAGTCTTTGGTTGCCATTTCAATTGCAGTATTTCTGGCTTCAGAAAAATCATCATCCCAATCGAAATGGCCAATTTTGGCTCCCAATTCCTCGGCTATTTTGACCGTATTATCAGTTGAGCCGGTATCTAAAACGATAATTTCATCAACAGCTGGTTTAACTTTTTCGATACATTCCTTGATATTTTTCTCTTCGTTTTTGGAAATTAAACAGAAAGATATGGTTGGTAGTTTCATTACTCCTCCTCAAATAATTCTAAAGTTGGGTTTTTATCCAGTAAGGTATTCCAAATATGTGGAAAATATCCAAACTTGTAATGTTCAAAATGTTCTTTGTACCGTTTTAATTTTTCCTCTTTATTCTTAATCCATCCATAATGTTTTAACCGAATATCAGAATGAAATTCGACTTTCCCTTTTATTCCATCCGGTATCCGCTCCACATGGTGCCCCATGGGATGCCACCAGTATTTTTTGCCTTCCTCATACTTAAACCCCCGATACACCCAGCCCTTTGGAGTTTTGCCCCAGACGTTATCAGTCCGGTAATGGACCTCATCCCACATTTCAAACTGGTGAAAACAAATACAGGAACAGTGATTATTTTCTTCTAACTGCTTTTTTAAATCATATTTCGCTCTTTTTTCTAATATCTCATCGGCATCCAAACACAATATCCATTCAGGTTTAGTGGGAATAATCATATCCATCAATTTATTGTGAAGGTTGCTTTCAAAGAAAAAGGTATCGGGGTAAACCTCAAGAACAAGTGGAATACCCTTTAATAATTCTCGAACAATTTCAACGCTGTTATCGGTTGAGTGGTCGTCTAAAATAACCGCTTCATCAATGTATTCTCGTACTGATTCGAGCATAGGAATAAGGTATCTATCAGCTTCATTTTTTATGTGCATCTTCAAAGTTATCTTTGGCATGGTTTCAAAATGAGAAAATCGGCTCCTGATTTTTTCGGGTATTTTTGATAAATGATTTTCCAGATTTCCCAGTCGGGATAGTTTTCAAGATATTGAATGGTATTGCGGGTATAGATATGTTCGTTTTTCGTGCCAATATCCAATAATACGGTATAGAGAATTACTCCCTTTTTGGCACGGGAGAAAATATCATCAAGGGTTTGATTAAAGTCTTCTTCAGGGATAATGTGATACAAAACATCTAAACAAAGAACCAAATCG
>JALOAP010000324.1 GCA_023228745.1 Dehalococcoidia bacterium
GGACTCGAAGAAACGAACGCCGAGCTTGAATATCCTTTTCTTCTTGCCGATGGACGAGCCGGAATCCGTGCTGACCTCCGCCTTCATCGGCTGAACGATAGGCGCATAGGGAAGGCCCGCATGGATAAGGTTGCCGTACCAGGACAGGGACACCGCGCCCGATGCGACGACAGACGCAGGGTGACGCGCCCCGTCCATCAGAATATCGACGGTCTTGCCCTCAAGGTGCCCGAGTCCGGTGATTGTGTTCGTGACAACCCGCGCCGTGCCCCCGGATGTATAGGCCGTCCACGCGCTGGAATCTATCCCGGAGAGTTCAAAGGTATCGTCGGTCTTGTTGGCTACCGTGTACGCCTCGGTAAGCCCCTGATTCACCTCGGCCATCCCCTCAACGCCGATGATGCGTATCTTCTGACCATCGACGAAGGAATGACCGGCCGCTGACACCACGGCGGGGTCGGCACGGGTGATGCCCGTTATTGCGACCGCATCCCCCCCGTCAAAGGTAAGGCCGGAGTCAACGCCGAAATAGTTTGGCAGGGATGAAAAGAACTCATGGGGCTTGAAGTATTCGATGTACCGGACCGTCGAGCCGTCGATTGTCCTCTTGACCGATACCCATACCTGATCCTCTTCGCTCTCATTGGTGATGACGGCCACGGACTCTATCTCGTCCCATGAATCGACAGCGGGGTTTGCCGGCGTCCGGGTGAGCGTTAAGACAACGCTTTCCCCGCTTTCCGTCTCAGTCGATACCACAGACTCAACGGTGTCCGTGGCGACGGACGATGCCCTGCCAGTGACGATACGGCACCATCCCGCCACCTGTTGCGCCCGGTTGCGTATGAAGCCCAAAAGCTGTCCGTCCCTGCGAACGCCCCAGAATATGGAGAAGGGTTCCGCCTGATAGTCAACGTCGGATATCCCGCTCGTCGCCTGCGTCGCACCCTTGGCTATGTGGTCGGCAAGCACGCTCATGTCATTGGCGATATACCCGTCCTTCTCAAGGGAGTAGCCAAGCTCCTGAACGCGCCTGCCGCCCCGCTGGATGAAGAGAATGGTGTCATCCACCATCTCGGGCTCTATCCCCGTCACCCCGAAACCCGTCTGTTTCCTGCAATTGACCGATGACGGTGTAATGGGGTCGTCACCCGCTCCGGAGAGCCGCCAGATACCGCCTGCCGTCCCCAACATGCAGTAGTCCTGCGCTATCATCCACTGGATGGTGTCAACCTTGTCCGACGCAATTATGTACGAGAAAGCGTGATCGTCGAGGGTGCCTGCCTGAAAGTTCTCGTAGTCGCCGGTACGTGAGCCCCATACAGTCTGGTTGAGTGCCAGAAGGAGCCGTTGCTCAAAAAAACATCCGCATGACGGGTATTCGTTAGTGGCCGTGAAGGGTTTTGCCCGAACAATCCCGCCGGTTGTGAACGTGGTGTACCCGGATGAATCCACGCCCGACAGTTCAAACGTGTCATCGGTAGCGTTGGCTGTTGTGAATATCCGATCGTTCACCTCGGTCATGCCGCCCACATCCCGGACGAGAACCACTGTCCCGTCGGGGTATCCGTGATCGGCACAGGACACGACAGCGGGATTGGCTTTTGTTATCCCCGTGATGGTCTTTGCCTGTCCGATATAGGGGTTGCGCGTGATAGTACCGCCCGATGAATACGCCCCGTAGCCCGAAGAATCCACGCCTTTCAGCGCAAGCGTGTTGGTGGCAGGGGCCGATACCCTGAACAGCCGGTTATTGAGTTGTGTCATACCGGCGATGCTTTCAACTATCACCTCGTCGCCCGCCTCGAACCCGTGGCCCGTGACGGTGAGAACGCAGGGGTTGGCCTGCGTTGCCCCGGTGATGGTCTCTGGGTCGTCAAAGGTAAAGGTGACATCCGCCAATGTCCATGCGGTGTGTCCCGTCCGGGTGAGCTTCGCCGGGGGATACGAGGGATGGAGGATGTACAGAACGTCATTCGAGGGCGTGAATTTCAGATCGTACAGGTCGGCTTCGGCGTAGTCGGTCGGTATCTCATACGCGAGATCGGACGCTCCCGCCGTCTCTTCCCACTTGAGGGCCGCCAGATCGGTTGCGAATGTCCCGGAGGTGTGCGCTATCCGGCATCGGTAATAGTGCCCGCTCTCCGTAACGAGAGCGCCTATGGCGTAGGCTGTCGTCGTCTGCCATGCCGCATAGGCCATGACTATCTGCCCGCCGTCCTTGTAGAACCTGAGCGTGTAGTTGCCGAACTCAAGGACGTATGCCTGAACCGTGGAGAAGTGGAAGGGCGCGAGTTTGCCCTTCTTCGTCGAGTCCGCCATTGCCCCGACATAGTACGTGCCGGGCCGCCTCATTGCCCCACCCTGTGGAATGGGTATGGCGTTTTCCATTATCCGGCAGGCATTGTAGTACCGCTGGTAATCGACGAGGGCATCCATCTTGCCCGAAAATTCTCCCGAGTTGAACCGGTTGAGCACGACGCGGGTTTTCGCCACCTATGACCTCCCCGCCGTGACCCATGCGCCCGAACCTTCCGGGTCATCCTCGATGTAGTCCTGTGCCTGATTGTGGCCCATAGCGTCCTGCAAAGCCATAAGGTACTTCTGCAGCATGGCGTTTACGTCGATGGATTCCAGCTTGGCCCCGAGTTCCGCAGCCATGCGGTAGGCAAAGGCGTTGACGAACAACGGCGGCCACTTGGAATAGTCGCTGATGACTGTTATGTACTCGATGATGATGTCATAGGCCGAATTGTCCACGTCCGAATAGAGGTAGTCCCCGCGCTCGACGAAGGGGACAGGCGAGCCTTCCTGTTTGACGCTCAGTATCTTCAAGCATGATGCCGGTTTCGCGTACCGGTAATCGTAGTCATCGGGGGTTGTTGAATCCTGAGCGAGTATTTCTGTGTCTTTCGCAAAGTTCCACGGCACGCCCGATGATAACACCTCGTCGCGGACATAATCCCACACGGCGGAGGCCGTCCGCGCCGCCACGGAGTTGTCGGTCATGGCCGATATGGTGGTGGACTTTGCCCGGATGAGCGATAGGTTTACAATTCCGACCTGCGAGTATGCCAAAGGTGCCTCCTGTTAAGGAAGGGGGACTTTCGCCCCCCCCCGGTTGAACTATTCCGCCGGCGTTTCTTTCCCGTTGACCCTTACGCCCTTCTTTTTAGCGGGTTCAGGTTCTGCAACAACCTGATCGGCGGGGACGAAGTGTCTGATGTTCCCATCTTTGTCCTTCGGGAAATCATCACCGAATACGGCTATCTGCCCTTTGCGGTACAGGCTGCCGTTGTGAAAACATTTGTCAGTGCAAACATATCTCGCCACAGTGTCCTCCTAGTTCGGCATCGGCAACACAAACGCCGTGAATGTGCCGGTTTCGTCGTTGTTCACGCAGTCGAAGTACAGGGCAAGGTGCCGCTTGAGATCAACGCCTGCGGGAAGAGGAATGATGAATTTCGCGCCCTTGACTACGCTTCCAATCGCCACTTTCATCCGGGCGATCTCGTAGGTGCCATCGGTAGGTGCGGCGGTATGGTTGACTACGATGAAGTTGAAACCGGTCGTACCGGTGCCCGTAACCTCGCACTGGACTACCACGGCCGCGGGCTGTCCCTTCTCCCATCCGGGATAGGTAAGCTCCGTGTCAAGGGTGTTCTCGCTTATGGCATCGGTGCCCCCGGCTATCGCCTGGTTTGTGGACAGGTAAAGTTTTGCGTCAATGTATCCCATGTCATGCCTCCTTAAGAAATGGCCGTTTCGTTGTTCAGGATAGCGTCGCACACCTGAACGGGTACGCCCCTGAAATACAGGACCGGCTTGCCGAATGCGTCTGCAACGGTGTTGTAGTTGACGTTATTCTTATCCTTAACCCTGATGTCCATCTGGGTGCGGATAGTCCGGTTGACATAGATGCGGGTGAACGGGTTCTCTCCCATGTCGGGGAGTCTGTTCAGGGCCGTGATGAGCATATCGTCATCAAAAGTGTGCTCGGAACCCGATGTCTCGACGTTGGCGATGCGCTGGATGCACCTTTCATCCTGCACGTACAGGCCGACCCTCCACTTAAACTGCGTCATCCACGCGAAGAACTCCGTGCCGGATGTGATGCCCGACACCTTCTGGAGACCCTTGTCGATGATCTCAAGGCCCGCCATCGTCCCCTTGGGATAGATGAGGTGCGCTTTCTCAGGACCCCACTCCGCGACCCATATGGAGGTCGTGTCGGAGCCGGAGCCTCCGCCCAACTGGACGTTG
>JALOAP010000325.1 GCA_023228745.1 Dehalococcoidia bacterium
ATCTGGTTGAGGGCGTGGGACAGGGCTAACTCGCTCGTAGCCTCATCGGTTGCGAACTCATCGGGCCGGATGATACCCTTCGCGCCGTACTCTATGGCTACCTTCAGAATTGCAAGGTCATCAGATGTAACGTAAACGTCATGGATGGAGTGCGCCCGTTTCGCCTGCTCAATCGACCACGCAATTAGCGGCCTTCCGCAAAATGGCATGATGTTCTTGCGCGGGACAGACTTACTACCGCCTCTCGCCGGGATAATGGCTACGTTATAGTCCCTTCGCAAGCCATCCTCCTGAAACTTCAATGTCTATCCCCGTGTGACGGATAGATTAATAATGCCTTCAAGGTTATTCCTTTCAGCTTTCGTAAATATGACCTTCCAAACGGAAGTTCACAAATGGGTTCAGGCTCATCACGCCAACTCCCCGCTTCCGCAGTTCGTCAGCCAACTTCTCGGTTGCATCCGAGATTTGCGGCAACCACCATTTGTACCAATCAGGGTTAGGGATTCCGTATGATTCGCCCTGCACCCAATAGCCGTCCACGTTTGTCTTGCCGTCAATCGTTCCGCAGTCTGCCCCGGCAAGGATTACGTTCTTCGCGCCCATGTGATAGGCGATATGGATTGCGCTGCTAATCGTTGACCAACTGACCACTATCCTCCCGCTGTCTATTTCTTCGGGATGAAGCCATTGGTCATTGCAGATATGCTCAAAGACGTAGTAATCATGGTCCGGGAAGATATTGAGCCGCATATTCGTGTTGCCGCAATCATGCTTGCTCAGTATCCAGGTTCCGCCGTCGCTCAGCTCGTATGCCTTCGGGAACCCGCCGTACTCTTTCCTGACGTAATATTTGCAGGGAATGTAGCGGTAGATATCGCCGGAGCCGATTGTCACCTTCCCGTCAAAGAAGGACTTCGGGATAAAGTTCAGCGTTGCACCCGAACCAAGAACGTATATGTCTTTGCCCTTCTCTATATCCTTAAGCAGACTGATCGGCTTCACGGGTTGCTCTCTGCGCTTTCTGTTTTAAGGTGCTGCACCTGTCCTTGTAGAACTTGTTGCTCTTTTTGAGTTCGTCATTCTTCAGCAACAAGTCGGCTACCTGCTTGCTCAGATTGTTTATCTGCTCCCGCAATCCCCTTATCTCCACATCCCGCGACTCAATAATCATCTTGAGCTTCGGGATATGGTGATCTCTGCCGCCGAACAGGACTGTTGCGTTCTTCGGTACTTCGATTGCCATTAGGTTTTCCCTTTCTGCATCATGTCGTAAGCCCGTCTGCCGATGGATATATCCATGTGGACGCGGTTAAGAGGTTCATACAGGGCAAGGCGTTTCGCTTGCAGGATGGCCCATTCCTCCTTCTTCAGCGGGTCAAGCCCCTGGATTTCCCGCGTGTACTCATCGTCAAGTTCGCTGAACAGGCTCTTGAAGTACGGGTTGTCCGTTATGAATCTCAGGAAAAGCTCCGCACTCTGGCCGCGTTCAAACTGCTGGTCAAGCGTTAGGACTTGTGGTTGCTCCACTATTCTTCACCGCTCCTTCCATTGCTTTCATCTGCATATTCATTCCGTGCTGTTCACGGCTCATGGCGTGTTCCTGCTGGTTGAGTGCCATCTTGCCCTGAAACTGCTCCCGCTGTTTCTGCATATCCAGAACTTTGTTCGGGTCAACAGGATTAGGCGGTACTTGATTGGCCTGCTGTGCCGCCTGTGCAAGGGCCTGCGGTGGAATCTGTACGCCCAACATCTGTGAGAGAATCATGGCTTGAAGCTCAATAGGCAGGCTGGTCCATATCTTGTCAATCTGAAGGTACTCTCTCCAATCGGTCTGCTTCGGTTTCTGAGCCGCCGCCTGCTGATCCTGCCGGAACTGCGTTATTGACTTCATGGAATCGTCAACATTGACACCCAACAGGCTGTACTTGCGCTTCTGAAGGTTAATCAGGTGTTCCGGAGTCATAATACCCATCGGGATACCGGCCTGTGTGCCGAACTGAACGAGCAAGTCAAGCTGCTGTGCGCTCACCTGCTTCTCTGCGGGACTAACTCCAATGTCAATTTCAATGTCATACTCCCCGTCAAGGTCTTGCGGATTGATGGTAATGTCCGTCCCAAGTAACTTGATCGGGTCTGAAGTGCGCCACTTCTGATTAATGAAGATGAAATCCCGGATTACGCCCATGATCGGCCCGTTTGCCATGAGCATAGCCGACATTCTGAGCCGTCTTGCCCCGCCCTGAGAAACAATATTCATCCCGTGGGCGGTCTTGTTGGTGGAGTCGGGCAAGATTCCCTGGTTCAAGCGCGGCTGACCAGTGGTTTCTTCCCGCTCGCCCTTCAGGAGTTCCCACGCCTTGAGAATGAACATATCCGGGGGCTGGACAGGGACTTCCCCTATCTTCGTCGGATCGCCAAGAATAACGTCAAACGGCTTCCTGTTCTGCAACATGGCCTGCATACGCACATCGTTGGTAATCGGGTTGCGGTATGCGCTCATTGCCGCCATGTCCTGAATGAAACGAATCAGGTTTGTTGCTATCTTCTGGTCATAATCAACGATTTCCGGGGGAGCAATGCCGTTGACCTTGTGCGGCTCCGGGATCATCCCACCGATACGGAAGCAGGGCTTCTCGTAAGGGTTTTCTATCGCACGGGCAATAACCTCATCCTCGATTGTGTCAACGATGCAATGCTCAAGTATTCCGTCACCGTCTATGTCGAGCCTGACGTAGCACTCCTTATGGCTCAACTGCTTGGAGAGATTGTCCTTCTCGTCGGACCTTTCGCTATCCGTGATGGTTTCTGTCAGGTCGTCAGCGTCATACTTGATCGCACGTTCATCAGGTTCAAGTTCATGCTCAGAACCAGCCAGTTCCTTGCAGGCCGCAAACGTGCCTTTTCTGAATATCCCCGCGTTTTCCTTCTTGCGGATTTCGTCAAGGGTGATTTTCTTCTTGTGATAAACAAGCCGCCCCTCAATGCCGCCCCAATCCGTGATCTTGCAGTCGGCGGAATAGGCAAACTCCCACGGAGGCACTACCTCGAAGGCGGGGCCAGCGTACTTAATGACCTTCTTGAGTATCTTGACCTTCTCGTAAACCTTCTCTGTGACAGGCTCACCCGTATTCGGATCAACGGACTCGTAGACCGCTTCCGTGTATTTCGTAACCTGCCTGTTCTGATCTTCCTGGTAAAGCTGGATAAGCTGGTCTGCGGTAAGGCGGTCGTAATCCTCGCGCTCAAGGTCGTAGTCCTCTTTGTAATAGACCTTGAAAGCGGCGTAATGGTACAGACCAGCGTTAAACAGGAAGTCGTACAGGCGTTTGTAACCATCCTGTTTACGGAACATCTGATACCGGATAAGCTTCTGGAAATTGGAAGCCCTCTCCGCGTTATCAGACTTCAGGATAAAAAACTCATCCGTGAATATTTCTATCAGGGAGGAAATGGCGGACTGATGCTGAACCCAAACGATAGGCGCAACCGTCTGACTCCACCCGTCGCGCTCGTTCCCGTATAGTTCGCACCGGAAACGGTCGTAACTATTCTCCCGCTGAGAGGCAAGGTCATCCTGAATGTTCTCAGCCCGGTCAATATCCGGCTGCAACAGGCCAAGGATTTGTTCGTCAGAAAGTTTCGTCTTGGTTTCCGCCATTAGAGTATCACCGACTTGGAAGTTGATGGTGTAACAGACGTTGCCGGATACCATTGCGTGTCACGCAGGACGGCACGGTAAAGGCACTCGCAAAAGTCGTCATTGTCTTTGGAGGGTTTCAGCGTGTCCGGGTCAACCATGTAATCCTCCATCTGCGTGACTACCTCTCCGCAGTCTCGGAAAACGAATAACGCGGGCATATCGTTCTCCGTTTTCAGTAAGTCCCGAACCATCACAAGGCCGCTGTCCTTCTCCTTGCTGGCCGTTTCCAGATAAAAGCCGTGTGCCGCGAACACATCGTACATTGTCGAGAAAACATCCGTGATATCGTTCTTCTCCCCGGACTTGCTCAACGGGTCTATCTCGATAGAGTTCACCCTGTAGGCGTGATCCTTTACCCTTCGGATTATCTGCTCTGCTATGTATTTCGGGTTCCCCCTTTCCTTCCATCCCTCCACCACGTACTTGAAGTTCTTTTTGTCCGTGGCGAGAAAGAGAATGTTCCAGGGTTTTGCCGGATGGAAGTCGATCTGAATATCAACCAGCCAATCAAGAGGTACGGCAAATCTGTCTTTAAGGTGTACTGCCCTA
>JALOAP010000326.1 GCA_023228745.1 Dehalococcoidia bacterium
GAAGGCCCGTACCGCTCGGGGGCATCGCGGCGCTACATCGTACGGGCCTGTGAGGACAGCCTGCGCCGCCTTGGCACCGACTACATCGACCTCTACCAAATCCATACACCCGACCCGAAGACACCGATCGAAGAGACAATGCGGGCGCTCGATGACCTGGTGCGCGCGGGGAAGGTGCGCTACATCGGTCATTCGAACTTCGCCGGGTGGCAGGCAGCAGAAGCGCACTTCGTGGCCCGCGCCGAACACCTCTCGCCGTTCATCTCGGCGCAGAACGAGTACAGCCTGCTGAACCGCCGGATCGAACGGGAACTTGTGCCCGCCTGCGAGAAGTACGGCGTGGGCATCCTGCCGTTCTTCCCCCTCGCGAGCGGCCTCCTGACCGGCAAGTACCGGCCCGGCGAACCGTTGCCGGAAGGCACGCGACTGGCGAACGCGGCGCCGATGGCCGAGCGCCTGCTAACGGAGTGCAACTGGGAGATCACCGAGAAGTTGCGCGACTACGCCGAGAGCCGCGGCCACACCCTGCTCGAGCTGGCGATCGGCTGGCTTGCCTCGAAGCCGTTCGTGGGCAGCGTCATCGCTGGCGCAACCAGGCCGGAGCAGGTCAGCGCCAATGTGGCGGCCGCCGCCTGGAGGCTGACCCCGGAAGAGATGGCCGAGGTCGACGCGATCACCCGGTAGCCTCCGCCGGCCGGTACCCGGGATCCACGAAGGGCCGGTGGGAATTCCCACCGGCCCTTCGCTACGTCCTGGGTCCTCAGCTCCGGGTCCCTACGCCTACTCCAGTGCGGCGCACTCCGGCACGATGCGCGAGAGCCGATCGATCTCGTCGGTGTCGTACTGGTCCAACTCGTCGAACGAGGCGCTGAGTTCATCGAAAGCCGATTGGAACCGCGTCGTGAGCTCCTCAACGGCGGCAAGGAACGCCTGCGCGTCGCCCGTCGTCAGGTCGTTCGCCTCCACGACCGCGATATCGAAGATGGCCACCAACTCCGCTGCGGCGACCTGCAGCGTCGCCTGCACCTGCTCGCCGTCGGCGATGTCCGGCACACCGAGCGCACCGATGTGATCTTCCAGGAGTAGCGAGCGGTCGCGCGCCTCTTCGAAGATGGCAATGATTGCCCGACGCGCCTCGGAGAGGTTGCGGACATCGGAGGAGTCGAGCTCTTCGCCCAGCAGCACCAGGTCATCGGCATACGTCGCGAAGGCGGTGCAGAAGCCTGCGACCCATCCTTCCGTGTCCACCGCACCGCGCGTTACCGGCGTACGCCCCGACCCCTGGCCGTCCGTCTGCCCGTCGTCACTTTCATCGCCGGAGAAGACGATCTTCGCGCATTCGGCGTCGGCTTCGAATGCGGCGATAAGGTCCCGGACCTCACGGTTGTCCTTTGCAAGTACATCGAGCCGGTCGCGTAGTGTCTCGCCGTCTTCGACGAAGGGGGCGAGCAGGTCGTCCAGGAACTCCTCGTCGTCGGGATCGAGCCCCTTGACGTGGTCGATGAGCCGCGTCAGCTCTTTCTGCTTCTCCGCGAAGTTGTCGCGGAAGGCATCGCGCACGGCGGCGCCATCTTTGATGTCGGGCCGGCCAACCTCGTCGAACTCGGCGATGATATCTTCGCGGACTTCGTACGCCCCTTCGAGCACGGCCGCCACCGCATCCTGGATGGCACGCGGGTCGTCGTTCGCGAAGTCGATCTTGTCGAGGTCCGCTTCGAAGGCGTCGAGATCCGGCTTCGTGCCGACCGCGATATCGCAGACATCAGCGACCCAGACGCCGGGTTCGACGCGCTGGTCGCTCACCCCGGAGTTCTTGTCGTCCTTGTTGTCGTCGCCGCCCCCACAGGCAACGAAGAGGCTCGAAAGAGTGAGTGCCGCTATCGGCACGAGGGCAAAGCGAAACCTGGGTCGCATCTGGTTTTGGTCGTCTCCTGGTTATCCATCTGTCGGGTGGGCCCGCGCATGGCGTGACCACCGCCATGATTCTCGGCTGTTTTGCGTTCCCGGCCAGTGAAACGGGTCACGCGGAGCCCTCGAAGCGATGAAGATTTGGATGAGTCCTATCTGGACGCGCGCCTACCGGGGTGTCGCTGTGGGTGTGGGGGAATCGCCGGGCACGAGGCCATCGAGAGCACGGGCGCCGTCCAGGAAGAGGTCGAGCGTGTCTGCGAAGCGCGCCGGCAGGATGGCAAGGAGCGGCGGCGCGAAGTCGAGCAGCCCCGTGGCGAGGGGCGACGCATCGATCGAATCGCGCACGTCGGGCTTGGGGAAGACGACGAGCGCGATGAGCAGCACCTGGCAGAGAATGACTGCCTTCAGGAAGCCGAAGGCGGCGCCCGCCAGCCGATCGGCGAGGCCAAGGTTGAGCAGCGCGACCGCCTGCTTCAATACGTGGGCTGCCACCTGCCCGGCGATGACCACGCCGGCGAAGATCGCCAGGAACGACACGAGGTTCGCCAGCGGCCGGCTATCGACGATCGGGTTCACCTTCGGGAACATATCGTCGTAGAAGATGCCGGCGATGGGTACCGCCAGGATGACCGCCGAGAGCGACACCAGCTCGCGCACAAAGCCGTTCATATAGGCACGCCAGGTAAGCACGCCCATGACGGCCAGCAGGAGGATGGTCACCCAGTTCATTCGTGGCTCCGAGAGGGTGGGAAGGCGCCGCGCCGCAGTCCGGGGCGAGCGCGGAACCACCCCGCCCCAGTCTCGCCCTCCTGCCCCTATGTTCAAAGCGCACGTATGGGCGTCATTGCGGCGTCGCGGGGCAGGGGGCGAGGGGGCGCGCCCCAGGGCAGAGCTACTCGCTGCTGACAGGCTCCGAAGGCGGCGCGACCGGTGCGGTCTCCTGCGCTTCTGCCCGGCCACCCCCGCGCATGGCACCGAGCGCATAAGTCACCAGCGCGCCCGTGCCCCAGGTCCCGAGCAGGCCGAAGATGACGAAGCCGAGCCCCGGGATGATCCCGATGACCTGGAGCACGCCAAGGCCGAGCAGCGCCTCGCCGTACGGATGGCGGCCTTCGCCGCCGCGATCCTTGCGGCTCAGCATGAGCATCCCGAACCAGGTGCCGGCCACGATGTAGCCAAGGAAGAGCAACGCCGGCAGGAGGAAGAGCAGGATGCCGATACCCGCCGGGATGCCGATGATCGTCAAGATCGCGAGCACCGCGATAATCGGCAAGACGATCGCGATGGCAATGCCCGTCAGGATCGTGCGGGCGGGGCGTTCGCCCATGCTCACCGCTGCGAGGGTGAGCTGCTTCCCGCCGATGGCCGCGAAGATGAGGCCCGCGAGCAACACCGCCACCGTGAATCCGAGGTAGAACAGCGCGCCGATCAGGATGCCGAAACCGGGCCAGAACACCCGGTCCGTGCGGTCGACGTCGCCGCGGATGGTCGAGCCAGGTTGCTCCACCAGGTCGCTACGAATCAGCGAGACATCGTCGACGATGCCCGTCGGCTCGATTGTCAGTGTGCCCCGGATGATGACGGTGTCGCCTTCGACAACGCCCCGCACAATCGCATCGCCGTTGATGACCCAGAGCACGTCGTCCACCGTGCCCTCGATGATCGCGTTCCCGTCGATGACCAGGAGGGCGTCGACCCGCTCCCCGGGCGGCAGGCGGTAGTCACCGCTGATGCGCATGGTGAAGCCGTCGTCGCGTTCCTCGCCCTCTTGCGCGAACGCTGTGGCCGGGAGCACCGCGATAAGCGCGGCGAACAGGACAATGATGAAACGGCGCATGGCAAACCTCCATCCGCTGGGCAGTGCGTCCGTTGCCGCCGTACCCAGCCTCACGCCCGGCGGCGGGCGCTGGCAAGCCCCAGGGGGTGCAATTCGCGTCCCGGTTGTCCCTCGCTTCCCGGCTTTCGGAGACGGGCAATCCAGCTAGACTTTCGCCAGCGACGGCACCTTTTCATGGACGATTTCCTTCGCGCGCTCATCGGCTTCTTCGCCATCGTCGACCCGATCGGCAACATCCTTGCGTTCGAAGCGATAGCCGGGCGGGCTTCGCAGCGGGACAAGGTGCGCATCGCACTGCTGGCGGTCGTCGTTTCGTTCGTGCTCATCGTGGTGTTCGCCCTCGCTGGCGAGCACGTGCTCGACTTCCTCGGCATCTCCCCTGCGAGCTTCCAGATCGCCGCTGGCATCCTGTTGGTGCTCCCCGCGATCCGGCTCGTCGAACGGGGCGAAGTGTTCGAGGAGACCCCGGGCGGCAGCCGGGCCTCGCTCGATACGGC
>JALOAP010000327.1 GCA_023228745.1 Dehalococcoidia bacterium
TGCGACGGGTCGCACCGGGAGATTGACTTCCGCACGGAGCCGTTCTTGCGCGCGCCGGGGGAGTAGTCACGGTGCGACGGGAAAGCTGCTCCGGTGCATCGTTATGTACTCATACTCGTACATGAAGCCAAGGCGGTGATAGACGGGGAGGCCGAGTTCGGTTGATTCGAGGCAGGCAGCTTTGGCCCCAAGGCTGCGGCCTGCCTCGATCGCGGCGATGGTGATGGCGGCACCGTAGCCGCGGTTGCGAAGTTCGGGCGGCACGAAGACGTTGTGGATGCCCACGATTTCGCCAGTGACGACGGCCATGGAGCGTGCCACCGGGCGCCCGCGGTCGTAGGCGAGGAGCAGGCAAAAGCCTTCGAGTTCGAGCGCGGCGGCAACCATTTGGAGTTGGAACTCGCGGTCGCGCTCTGCCTCATCGAGGGAGACGTAGGCGTCGACCTCCGCCGGGGTAGTCACCAGCCGGATTTCGAGTGTGGGGAGGCCGGGCCAGGCAAGCGGCAGCGGTTGGAGCAGGAGGGCAGGTTGCCGCCACCATTCGACCAGGCCAGCGTTGGCGGCGGCGGCGAGCATGGGGGCGTCAGCCTCGGAACGAAAGTCGAGGCGGAGATGCCAGATGCCACGACTGGCGAACCATGCTTCGGCCTGGGCAAGATCTGCATCGAGGTCTGCGGAGGGCGGGTCAATAAGGATGCCGATATTGAAGGTACCTTCGCCGAGGCCGGCGTCGATCAGGAGCCACGGACCGAGGCGTTCTGAGGTGGACAGGGCACCCCCGAGCGTGCCCACACGGCGGAGGGCGTAGGCGTAGTTGGCGTGCATCGCTTGGTGCCAGGGGTTGGCCACGATTCGATGCTACGGGACGGGCCGCGTAAGCTGCCAGCCACGAGATGAGCGCGGAGCGCGGGGGTTCGCCCGCGGCGAGGGGGGAGTTGGATGCAGGAGCCAAGTCGCGAGGCCCAGGAGAAGATGTGGAAGTTCGCGGAGAAGTTCGCGGAGAAGTCGGGGACGAAGTTTCATCCCGACCGCTACATCACCGAGGGCGTGATCCTGGGGTTGGCCTCGAACGTGGACGAATATGGGCGTCCGCTTTGCCCCTGCAATTTCTACCCTTCGAAGGACGAAGAGGGGAACTGGCCGGAAGGGCTCTACCTGCCGCGCGAAGAGGAAGTGAAGCGGCGGGACTGGATCTGTGCTTGCGATGAGATGCAGAAGTACAAGTACTGCCACTGCCTGCTCTTCGTGACGGAAGAGGGACTGCCGATCACGGAGTACCTGCCGGAGGGCCACGAGGGCCGGGAAATCTATGGCCTGGTGAAGGACCCAACGCCGGACAAGGGACGTGCCCTCGGGCGCGTCATGGAGCGCCAGAAGCATAAGTAGCGTCGGCGCGTCCATCCCGGCTCGCGGCCTCTACCACGGACTCTCCTAACCAAACACGGTTACAGTTCCGGGGCGGACATCGCCTTCCTGGAGCCAATCCGCCGATGGTCACGCTGCCACCGCGTGAGGCTGTCGGACCAAGCCTCATGCTGAAGGGACGCTTGGCCTGGCGGCCAATCTCCCTCGGCTGTGCAAGGTATAGCAGCGTCCTATCGCGCACGCCGGGAAGTTGAGGGTTACCCCGTGGCGACCTTTTCGACCGCTTCGAGGGGGCCCTTCGCGGGGTCGACCAGGTACCGAAGGGCGGGCATGGTGATGTCCGTGACGGCAAAGGACGCTGACACCGGGTGATTTACGACGGCTCCGGGAAGTTCCCAGGCGTCCGCTTCGAAGGCGTCGAGCTGCGGCTTGCCACGGTCCGAGCTGTGAAACACAAAGTCCGGGTCAACCTGCACGAGCCGCGGGGATTCGACCCCGTCACGGATGACGCGAGCGAGGTTGAGGTTGGGGAGGTACTGGAGGTCGTTGCCGCTGATGGGCTCCGGGTTAACGAGCGACATATCGAGCACCGAGCGGCCATCGGCGTCGACCGTGGCGCGGATGCGGTCGTAGCGCTTCTCCAGGGTGACTGCGGCCTGCTGCAGGGGGTAGCCCCAGCGCTCGCCGAGCGCTTCGATGGCAGCGGCCGAGTCACAGTAGCCGCGGGCGAGAAAGGCACGCGGGCGCGCACCTGAGCGACAACCCACGCGAACTTCGGCGAGGACGAATGGACCGACGGGGCTCTCCGGGACGCGCGTCGCGACCATGACGAGGGTGGGCGGGATGGTGGGGTGGAGGGCGCGGGGGATGAGCGAAGTCATGGCCGAATCGTGGATTTCGAACATGAGCTGGAGCACCTGCGCGCGCGGGAGCTCCCAGCGATCGACTTCGAGCTTCGGCACCGCAGGTGCATGGCGGACGAGGGTGGCGAGGTCGCGGGTCCCGGTGAGCGGCATCAGTTCGCTCCCCCGGCGCTGACTGCGACAGGGTCCGGCTTCGCCGCGAACTTTGGCATCACTTCCCTGGCGAAGAGCCGCATGCTCGCGAGGACTTCTTCCTGGGGGACCGTCTCGATGGCATTGAGGAGGAAGTTGATGCGGTCGACGCCGACGGATTCCCACTTCTTGATGACTTCGACAATGCGGTCGGGGTTGCCGATGGCGAGGCCCTCGGGGATTTGGCCCTCGGGGGCACTCGTTGCCTCGCGGCGAAGGGCGGGGAGCAGGCCGAGGTTTGGATAGGAGCGCGTGGGGTAGGCCTGGCGCGCTGCCAGGAGCTGCTCCGCGAGGTAGTTGAAGGTACCGGCGAGGCGCTGGCCGGTCTTCGCGCCGTAGGTGTTGTCCTCGTGGCAGAAGAGGAAGTTGACGGTGTTCACCTGCTCGTTGACGAACTCGCCGACAGGGTCGCAGTACTTGATGCGACGGCGATACTCGGCGATTTTCTTCTCCTGTTCCTCGAAGCCGCCGAAGGTGAGGCCGAGGCTGCCCATGCCCCGATCGGCAGCGTCGAGTTCGGTGCCGGGGCTGGTGACGGCAACCCACATGGGCGGGTGCGGCTTCTGATAGGGCTTCGGGAGGATGGCGCGCTGCGGCATGGAGAACGCGCGGCCGTCGTAGCCGAAGCGCTCCTGCGTCCACATCTTCGGGATGATGCGGGTCCATTCGTCCCAGGTCTTTTTCGTCTCATCGGGGTCGGCGTGGAAGCCGCCGAGTTCCGTCCACGTGGCCGAACGCCCGGTGCCGAACTCAAGACGGCCGCCGGAGACAATGTCCATCGTCGCGGCAACTTCAGCCGCTTTGATCGGGTTATTGAACTGCGGCACGCAGACGACAATTCCGCGGCCGATGCGAATGGTCTTCGTGATCATCGCGCAAGCGGTGAGGAAGACTTCTGGCGCGGAGCAGTGCGAGTACTCTTCGAGGAAATGGTGTTCGACGGCCCAAACCTGGTCGAAGCCGAGCTCGTCGGCGAGGCGCACCTGCTCGAGGCAGTTCTGGTACACGTGGTACTCGGTCTCCGGCCCCCACGGTCGCGGCACCGAGATTTCGAAGAACAATCCGAACTTCATCTCGACCCCCAATACCCTGAATTCCGGGGAATGTAGCACATGCGGCGGGTGGCCTGTGCATCACTCTTCCGTATCGAGACCGGCACCGGGCACGGTGGGGGTGGTGGTCGGGACGTCGCTGGTCGGCTCCTCGGTCTCCGTCGGCGTGGCCGTCGGAGTGGGCGTGGGCGTATCGCGCGTCGGCGTGGGCGTGGGTTCCTCGGTCGGAGTGCTCGTGGGGGTTGGCGTCGCCTCCTCAGTCGGGGTGGGCGAGACGGTCTCGCTCGGCACCGGCGACGGTGTCGGGCTTTCGGTGGCGCCGCCCTGGTTGTCGCTATCCGTTAGCAAGACCGCCGCGATAACGCCGAGGCCGAGCGCCAGGATGATGGCCGCAAAGATGGCGACGATGGCGGCGCCGCTCGGGCCCGACGGCGGGGGCGGAGCGGCCGCGCGTCGCGAGATGCGCGCCGTCGCGTGGCGCCTGCGAACGGGCGCGGGAGCGGCTGCGGTGGCACGCGGTGGCGGGGGGGCAGCGGCAGGCTGCGCAGGTGCGCGGCGTAGCGCATTCCCGAAATCGGCGGCGGACTGAAAGCGATCGAGGGGCGCCAGGGCGAGGGCGCCGGCGAGTGCGGATTCGAGTTGCGGGGAGGCGTCCCGCACGAACGCGCGGAGCGGTGGGGCGGCAGCGGCCAGGCGCTGGCCTGCGATAGCTGCGGGGGTGGTGCCGCTGAAGGGCAGGCGTCCCGCCGCGGCTTCGTAGAGCGTAAGGCC
>JALOAP010000328.1 GCA_023228745.1 Dehalococcoidia bacterium
CAGACTGTTCCCATTCAAGTACGCCCCAATCCATGAGCTTTTGGGTTTGCTCATACTTCTCCGTTATCAACAGTTTGAGGATTTCTTCTTTTGTCAGTATCATTTGGATTCTCCTTCAAGTTCTTTAATTTTCTTCTTGTATTCCTTCCTTGTAAGTTGGATATTACAAATCATATATTTTTTATTTTTGATGTTTCGGCAACCATAGCAGTCAGTGCAGCCAGAGTTTTCTTTTTTTGTTTCTGCTCGAAATTCTTTGCTGTTATAATATTTGACCAATTCAGATTTGCTCATTTCCATGATTTCATCTTTTGTTTTCATTTTTCTCCTTTTCTTTCGTCGATGACGATTTCACCAATCACTTTATCTGCGCAACATGCCAATTTGTTAGAGGAAGAACCTTCGGTTTCCCGAAACCATGCGCATAGAGTACAACAGTACATTACATCCTCTTGACAAGGAGTATTGAACGACATCGGACAGAAAACAAAATCAACTTTTGTCGTCTTGCTTTCATCATACAAATATCCGTTTTCAGCGATTCTTATTTTTCTCATCCCTCGCCTCCTTCCCAGAACCCCATCCGGCCGGAGGTCTTGGAACTATATTCGCAACTAAGCTGCTCATACAGCAAATTTAACAACGCAAAAAAAACATGACCGCACCGTAAGCACGTCTTTACGCACGGACCCGAAGGACTATGAGAAACATAATACATCCCCCATATATTGCACCCCCGCTCCTCATCCCACAACGGACGATTGCAAAACGTACAATGAAAAACAGGACCGCTCGAAACAGATTCTACCGGTTTCATTTCACTTTGATTTTCCATTCGCTTATCTCCCTTTGTTAAATACCTTCCAATTTTTCCCAAAACAACATAGGCGAATGATGACTATTATTTCTATTCACCCATAACTCCCCATCGGTGAATACAAGAAACAACGCATCACCAATAGAAAAAAAACTGACAATCTCGCCAAGACAATGACCTTCTGGCAAGTCAAGAGAAGTTTTGTACTGCCAAATGACTTCATAATCAGTACCCGATTTTCCCATTCTTAATCTCCCTACAATGAAAACTAAATGATTTCGTGATCCATAACATACTTGATTAACGAATCCCTGAAATGACCGTCCAACCAGTCCACAAGCTTCTCCCTGGGAATGTTATGACCCGTCAATAACACACAACAATGAATTTCCTGCAATCTTATCCGAGATTCAAAGGAAGACTCCGTATAGGTGTCCTTAACAAAAAACACGGGACTTTCAGAATGAACCAATAAAAATCCATTCAATTCCTTCGATAAACGCAAAACATCACGCTCATGTGAAATCCTTGCGTTGGCAGAAATAAGTTGTTCTTCATGACGATTCAAAGAAACAATCTCATCCTCCCTGAGAGACAACAGAGATCTCACCGCGTTTAATTCATGCAACCTGGCCGTTAACAACCGGCGATGAGTACGCTTCAACATCAGAGGCCATGTGCCAGTAAACCATTTCAATAAAGACATAAATACTCCTCGATTCAATTTATTAATTATCGTTCAGCCATTCAAAAATACCACACGCCAACAAAGACAGGCCAACCGTCAAAAAACACGAACCGAACAAACATAAGAAAAACCATTCAAAAAATCGGCCCGGTTCAGCATATTCAACCGTTGAACCAAAAACAAATAAAGACGATAACATATATAAACCGACAACCATCTTCTTCATCAATGTTCTCCAAAATTCGTTTTCATCTCTCTTTTTATGCCAATCGAATCAAGAAGTAGATTGTCAAAACGGCGACGAAACAAACGCGCCATGTGTCGATTGCGATACCACTCAAAACGGCCCATCGTCCGACGTGCCAACCGACCCTTCGAATCACAGGGATCAATCAAAATGTCATCGTTTATGATTGGGTCCATGAATCTTTTATATCAGACATAAAAACTCCCGAATCTCCAGCGGACAAAACTCAGAAATCTACGGACCCACAAATTCCTCTAACTTCAAATCCGTCCCAAATCCAAAAACACGAAATCCTAACTTTCGCAATCGAATTTGCTCTTCTACAAAATGACGCTCTTCAACAACAACAAAATGTTGACGAAACAATGAGGATAATTCAACGCCGTCAATGCTCAATACATCACGACCAACAAAAAGCATCCGAAAAAAATCCGACGAAATCACAACATAAGAACCTTCCTCCAAATCCTTCAGAAAAATCAAAAATAAATCAAACGTTAAACTCATTTGGAGATACTCCTTGTCGTTAATTGCGGAAAACCCGCGGGACATAGGGAAAGAGGAAGCATATTGCAAGAGGCCCCGTCTTGGGGGGTCATAGCATTAATCCTCATCAAATAACAATCTCTCTGTTTCTTCATTTATTAAAACTATATCCGATTTCGTTTGACTCTTGAATTCTTTGTAATGAATCAGCCGATGGCAATTTGGACAAATTATCATCATGTTGCCGCGCCTGTACTTTCCGCCGTCCTTGCCAGGCTTTTTCCTGTGAACATCACAGGGGCCAATCCATCCGCACAATTCGCACGTTTGATCTTCTGATATGCCTTTGATTCTTTTTTTGACGTGATTGTGTGTGCAACAATAACGATCATAATACCACTTCCCTTTATAAAAATCCTTTTTGGCTGTTTTTTTGTTACAACCAGGAAAATGACATCTTCCGCGAAATACAGAACCGCCCATCTATTTCGACTCCTCTGTTTTTTGTGATCTTAACCGTCGTTTGACTTCCTCGCCCTGAGCATTTCTCAAAAATATGGATGCCTGTTTTTTGTTATCAAAAAATTCTTTTAATGTGACTTCAACATAATAATCATTTATTGTAGATAATTTTGGTAGGGTATTGTGTTTTTTTTGAACTTTAACAGAGAGAAGGGGAGCATATAGTAAGAAGCATAGGCAATGGGGTGAATAGGGGGTCTTGTTAGAAAAATTCTTTTGTCCGATAAAATCCATGTTTTCGGCTGCTCCAGGTGCATTCTTATCGGCTGGTCCGGTAATAAATATTATGTTGCGTTCAACCTGGCTTTGTTTCGTGCAATGTATGATATTATCGGTCTTGTGTATTTGGCTGCGATCCATACCAAAAGTCAATCAAAACTAACCCAAAGCGTCAATAACAAAATCGTTAATTCGGACGTTTATTTTGGCTTGTCTTGCTGTCTGTCGATACAAACGGTACAGGCGATACAGACGGCCGGCAGTTGTCAAGAAAAACTTGTCATCTCGTTTGACTCGGTTGTTTTGTGTTGTATGTTTTATATGTGAATTGAACGTCTTTTGAAACGCTTTTTGAAAACTTAATTAAGGGGAAAGAAAATGAGCATGAAAGAACGTGACCAGGGCTTTATTCGGTGGAAAAAAGAAGTTGATGACTGTATCGGCCGTATTTGTGGGTTATCTTCTGATGATTTACCCGACGTTGAGTATTACGATTTGTATGAATCAGAAGTTTCCCCCCAGGAAATGGCCGAGTATGTATTAAATGTAGCTGGATTTTATGATTAAGAAGGGGAAAGAAAATGAAAACGGTCGAGATCGACACAAGCGCAGAAGCACAATACAAACGGATCAAAGCACACCTGCACCTCGTTGGCTATGGCAGCGATGAGTACAAAAAGCTGAAAGCGCTACTTGATTATTATTACCGAAAGATAAACCAATGAGAGAACACGGAGCAAGATTGCTGATGATCGGAGCATGGCTGGCCTATCTGGCGCTGTGCTGAAACAGGAACCGAAACGGGCACGGATGCCCATAACCTTTTTTGGGAAGGAAAGAACATGAAAAATGAAGAGTATGAAACGCTGCATAAAATTTGCGGCGAAATCATGGAAGACGACACCGAGGCACTAATCGGGCTTGAGCACGACTGCGCGATGTTGAACGCCAAGAAGCTGGCTCGTTATGCAAAGGAATGTATTAGCGGAAAACAGTATAAAACATGGCTTGCTCAGATGTATCTGGCCGAGGATTTTGCCGGAATATAAAACATCTTTCCTCCTCCACCCTGTGCCCTGGGCTTGTTGCTCAGGGCCTTTTTTTTATATTTTTTTCTTGACAAGTTTTAAAACTTGCTATAATTGGCTCCTCAGAGCCGCAAACAAAAACTCCGCTATTTCCCCTCGTCCGATAAAATATCCCCCTGGTACTCCTCCTGGTTATCCTCGAATTCGGCCTCGATTATATTATTATCAG
>JALOAP010000329.1 GCA_023228745.1 Dehalococcoidia bacterium
GGAGCCGGAGTTCCACGTTGCCGCAATCTGTTTCGGAGAATAGCCCTGCTCAAGCCATTGCGCGACCTTCCATTCCGTCACCAGCTGCTGGTTTGTATCGGTGTTCGGAAGCGGCTCCGCTTTCTGGTAGAGAGCCTGATTGTATTCTGCAGAATACTGCTTCCATGTTTCCGGTTCGTACTGAAAGCGCCCTTGAATCCAGCCGCCCGGAAATACCTGCCCCGGAACAACCGCCCGGTTTCCGCTCTCAACCTGACCCATTGCCGCCGTAACGAGTCTCGCTTCCTCGGCAATTGTACGGCCCTTAGGGAGCACGTAGCCCACCGGCTGCTTAATTGTACCGTCTGAGTCTTTGCTTGCCCCCCTGAGCTCAGGAGCGGCCTTCTCTGCTGTTTCTGGTGCGCCAAGGCGTTCCGTGTGGGTTCTGGCTTTCGGCTTACCGGCGGGCGTAGAGGATAGAACTTCCTCGTATGGTGTAATCTTTATCGCCTGCTTTAGCTTGGCATACCAAGGCTTATCCGCCACCCTTACGATCTTTTCCGTAGGTATGGAAATATCAATGCCATTACGGATAGCTTCCCGGTACTGTTCGCCCGTAAGTCCAAGACCCTTAACAAGGTCCATTTCCTCGCCGCTTATCTTTTCGCCGGTCTGGAAGATATCTTTGATTTTATCCGCTGAAATGTAAACCTCACGAGGTAGACCGTAGGATTCAAAGGTCTTCTTTGTAAACCGTTCCCAAAGTGGCCCGGCTCCTTTTGTGATACCGCCAGCTAGTGCCGCCTTATGTGCAAAGTCAATAGCCTCAAGCGTGTTCTTTTGCCATTCAGGCGCATCGCCCGGTTTCAACTGGGAAAGATTGAAAGCCCTAAACTCTCCCCCGGTTAGTTTGCTTCTTACCGCACCACCTATAAGCCCTTCCATTAAATCAACAAGCATATACGCCCCAACGCCTAAGAGGGTAGCGTGGGGATGCGTAATTAGCCCAAGAGCCACAGCCGATTGCATGGCAACATCAGTTGCACGCGGTTGCTCTCTCCTAATTGCAAGCTGAGAAAGTTCTGCTTTGTGGTCTGCCGCAAAACTCGGAGTAACGTCAAACTGTTCAGAGAGGCCCATTACAAGAGCCATGTCTTGACCTGGAGCACCACCAGTAATCTTATTTCCGGGACCAACGAGATAGCCGCCCGAGAATAGTTTTGTCCAAGGCTCTTCTTTGCCCTGCTGAATCTTGGGAGCGTTCGGGTCTTCGGGTTTATCCGGCAAAGCCGAGAAGTCAAACTCGAATGCTTTACCCTCTACCCCTTCCGGTTTATCGGGAAGGCCTGAAAAATCAAAGGCAAACTCTTTAGCCTCTGCCATTATTCACCCCCTTGAGCTTTATACTGCTCATAGAGAGCTTTTATATTTGCATCCGTGACAGGCATTCCTTGATCCTGTAATACTCCAGCTAGACGGCCGCGTATCGGTGCAGGCATACCCAAATCGATAGGCCCGACGTTGACCGGTTCGCTGCCAGGTGGGACAATCGGCCCTCGCTGCACGTCTCCGGTTAGAATCGCAGTCGGTTTTCTGTGGGGGGGCTCAGGAACAATGCCCGTCCAATCCGGGTCCGATTCACGCACGGGCAAGTCAAGCCAGGGAGCAGTTTCAAGTTCCTGCTGGTATTGCAGTCGGTCACTAAACCAACCATCCTCCACCACTTTCAACATATCTTGAGCCCGCTTATATATTTCCGGCCCCTTGAGCTTGTCTGTTTTAATCTGGTGGTCAAGCAGCATCATGAAATCGGGCTCTTCTTCGTGCCCCTCCCCCATCTTGGCGCGAAATAGTTTTTCGGCTTGCTTGTAGTATCCTGATTTGCTCGGGTCTGCCGCTTCCTCGATAGACCTTTCCAGTTCGGGCCACGAATCGACCCCGATACCTGGAATCCTTGCTATCTGACTCATATCGGTAATCTCGCGGTTGTAAATCATTGAAAGCGCCCGAGCCTTTATCTTTGGGTCCGTCTTGTCCTGCCGCTCGGCCATCTGCCGGTTCTTATCGATTAAGGTTCCAATCAGGTCGGGAGAGATGTTCGCCGCCTTGATATCGGCATCAGTCTTGCCGGATCTATAGAATTCGCGAATAAACGTATCATCTGTTTTCTTCTGCTCTGCTTCCGCCTCGCGCTCCTGCCGCCGGCCGTCGCTATCTATCATGGATAGGAGAGTGCTTCGTTTCTGCACGTCCATGTTGGGATAATTTTGTGTGTTACTGACGTATTTAGCCTGCGCCTGCGGGTTTCCCGGGAACATGGTCTGCACCTCTTTGAGGGCACTGTTAAGCTCTTGCTGCTCCGCCTCGTTCTTAGCTCTTTCCTCTGCAATCCTGCGCTGATTGGCGTTATGCTCGACCCGCCTTTGGGCCATCTCAATCAGCGGTCTGGCGTCATCTTCCAGCAGATCCGTATAAATCCCCGCTCGATTGGATAGCTGCTCGAAGGCTCCTTCGGCGTCATAGAGTATATGCTGCTTAGCCTTATTGGTGAGCGCTCCCGACGTGAACTTCTGTTCCAGCTTTACCGCTTCTTCCTGCGCGTAGATTCCGGCGGCGGCCATAGCCCTGACAAGTCCGACGCCTCTCGAGATCTGATACTTATACTCTTTTACGCTGCCCGCCTTCCCGGCCAAATCCCTCAAGTCGTTAAGCGCCGAAAGCGTGGTGGCTCTACCGCTGTCTATGCTCTGCTTCCTTACCGCATCCTCGACGGCGTATTTTCGGCTCATGGATTCGCGCATAATATGGTCTTGCAGCCTCACCCGCACGTCCCGGTCTTTTATTTGAGCAATATACTCATTTCCGAACTTGTCTATTGCCGAGTTGAAATTGTTCTTTGCGGCTTTTGGATTTGCAATGAACTCTTCCGAGTTGAGTGTATCGGAATAGAACTCATGTATGCGCCTGGAGGCATCTATACTGTATTTCGTGTACTCTTCCAGCTGCCTCACCTGGTCGAGCCGCGCGTCAAGCTCAAAGCCGACGTTTGATGCGACTCCGCCCGTACGCGCCATTGCCTCGCCCACTTGTCCAGCCATACCGACCGGAACCTTGGGCGTCTCGATGGGCCTTACGGTTGTCTGTGAATAATATTTAGGGATCTGCGGCATATCTTTGCCTTTTCTGTGAACTACTTAGACATAATCCGCGGCTTGGGTTGCTGGGGCATTACGCTTAGTGCGTCCAAAATATTCCACTGCCCCTCATTGCCCCTTGCATCACACCTGTAGTTGTCAACGGTGTTGCCGGAATACGTTGAGAATGTCCCGTGATACAGGTTGTTGTCCAGGGCGGCGTCTGAGAACGTGCTAGTCGAGCCAACCTTGGTGTGGTTGTAATACACATCGTATGACGTGCCGTCTGCCACCACTACCAGGGGAGCACTTGCAACGTAAGTGACAACGACGGAGATCCGGTTAACGTAAGTGCCACCGATGCAACTATCCAGTTTAACACGCGCCCCGTCACGGTAAGCTATGACGAAATTCTGAGGGTTGGCCGGATCATCCAAACGTACTACCTGTCCGGCTTGTGTCCCCACCGTAATAACGAGATTGGCTGAAGCCAGCACGTTCGGCGTAGATTCCCGAGTGGTGCGGAAGAGGGTCGAGAGCGTTAAAGCTTTTAGTGACACGTTGTCAAAAGTGACATCGGTAGCCCCGACACGTTTAACCATAAAATAGCTATTACTATCCAGCGAACGTTTGGTCAGCGTCTTACTCCCTGTAGAGGTGTAGCCATACTCTGTTGAGGAGCCCAGTACGATGGATAATTGCCCGGCTAAAGCCGAGATATCTACTTGAGCTTGATACCACTCCCCCAGGTCAATAATGCTGTCTTTTTTGATATACGTAAGAGTCCCGTTTGATACAATTCTACACTGCCCTGTTGGGCCTGTTTCTGTCACATAATTTGAAGCGTCTTCTGTTGATACAGTCCACCAATCCGGGTTATCTCCAGTCCAATCAGTGAAACTGCCGTTAGTCAATAGTTCCTCCCCGAGCGTCGGAGTATTACTCAGCACCCCACCAGCCACACCCCAAGTAGCACCGGTCCAGACTTTCCCTGCACCACCTGAGCCTAGACCTCCAGCGACACCCTCAGCGTGACCTAGGCCGTCTGAAGTGGTGGCAGCACTAAAGCCGTCCGAGGTGAGCGGAGCGGGGAGCCAGAGGGTTGAGGGGATGTGGA
>JALOAP010000330.1 GCA_023228745.1 Dehalococcoidia bacterium
CAGCAATTCCCGCTCTTTTGCCTGGCGTTCGATAGCCGGACCGAGCAGCGGAATAACGGTTTTCCAGTTCCGCACAACCCTCCGAAAATAATCCCATTCCACCTGGAAGCCGCGCTTGCGGCCGGGATAGGCAAGCCGGGCCTGTTCAAATATCATCTCGTCTTTTTGAAGTTTCTCTGCCATTCTTATCCTTGTCTAACAACTCATCGACTTCAATTTCTTCTACTTCTGTTTTTCTGTACAAATCCCCAAATTCAACTTCCCTTTGCATATCGATGGGATTTCCGAATATGTCTCTGTACGGAAATGGATCGGGCGGAGAAAAAGTGTAGCAGGTCATTTCAGCTTCCTCCATACGTCCCACGGATGTTTGTGTTTGTCTTTTGTCATGTATCCGCGTAGCGTCCATCCTGCGCCAAGGCCGAAACAGAATCCGGAAAGAAATATCAGGATGGAAACGATGATGTTCATTGTATCTCCCAAACGTCCGTGGCCCTGCCTCCCCTCCATAGAAGGCAGGGCCGTCACAACAAAGCAGACGTTTATTCCTCGGCCGGCATAAACCGCCTCGAATCGTAATGATAGACTCGGAAAATTCCGTCGTCGGCAATCACTCCCAATTTTATATCAAGTGTTTCTTGGAAGTATGATGAACCGACTCTACCCTCTTGGTCAAATATGGGTGGGTCTATCGTTTCTACGACGATAGCAACATCGCCTTCTTTTGGCATATTTTTGTGCGCCATCGAATGTTTCCACTTCACAAGCTGTCCCGGCTGAAACTCATGCCTTGTATTGAATTGAAGAAGGCATTGTTTTAATTTTTCACTTGACTTCATTCAAATTCCCTTTCCTATTTTTAAGTTGCGTTTATTCCTCTCCGTCCTCTTTCACTCGGATTAGCTCGTCTCTCGGCGTGACGGTGATTGTCATGCCGTTGACATGAAACTGTATCTTTCCGTCCACCAGCTGCAAGTCGGCCGCCTTGACCAAATCCAGCAGGGTTTTCTTGGCCTCCACTTCCTGGGCGGTCAGGGCCTGACGATCTGCGGAGATTTTCTTGTACTTCTTGGCCGCTGCGACAATCTGTTTTTCGTTCTCCGGGGCCGTGTCGATCAGGTCCATTTGTTCCCCGGTTTCGGCCTTCTTTTTCCTACTGCGTTTTGCCATTGTGAGTCCTTTCATTAAATTTTTGTTCTACGACAATATTCCGCAATCAAAATTGCATCGGCGATTGCATGAGTAATTTTCATTTTCGGATATAATTGTTGCGCTTTTTGTTTTGTGATATTTTTATCGCCCTTACTCATACAGCCCAATTCCTTTTGCCATTTTTGGGGAGTTACGAAATCATAGGGGATTTTGTGGGCGACTAACATGCCTTGCAAAAAACCATATGACACGCCAAACTTAAAAGTGCTTGTTACACCCTGTTTTGGCATTGCGTGTACCTTCTCTATAAAAGCAAACATGGCACAAGTATCATAGCTTAGAAGGTATTCAAATATATCTGATATATCCGCCGGGGTTTGGTCTTTGAATTTAATCACGTTGACAATCTCTGTGCTTGTGAGAATTGCCAATCCGCCAGATTGCCCTGGGTCTATGCCGACAAAATAATTCATTGATACTCCGTTTTATAGCCCGAAAATCAGTTTGCCGAAACCGTAGGTGAGGATCAGGCCAATCATCGCCATTACCACACCGGCAAAAAAGAGTCGTGTCCGGAACATAATCCAGTGGTTGTCGATGGAATAATTCGTCAGCCCGCACCCGAACAAAAGCATACACAGGCCGGTGTAAAGCCCGATGAAGTTGAGAATAAGAATCATGGGTTTTCTCCTATCCAATCAAAAAGGGGTTCTTAATCTGAATCCGGCAACCGGTCGATGATGTTTTTGTGAAGCTTCGGGCAAAGATTCTTGTTGGCCCCTCTCGGTTCGGCAAAGGTCTCATCGCAGATTTCGCAATAATACCGCTCTTCGGGGAGAATCTTCTTCTCCAGCGATTCAATCGCCTCTTTAGTGAGTTCCGCCTCTGTTTCGGCTTCCGCGGCATCTCGGATCATTATTTTATCCAGCGATTCATCCGCCTCTCTAATCGCCTCTTTAGTGAGTTCCGCCTCTTTTTCCTGGTCCGCTTTCTCTTTCTTCTTCAGCTTGTCGGCCAAGGCATCGACTCCCTGCCGGACTTCCACCGATTCAACCTGTTTGCGTTCCCCGACATCGTACAGTTCTTCAACCGTCTGCATTCCGAACAGGACTTCCGGGCAATATAGACGGGCCAGGAATGTAGCAGACCGGTACTGAAACATCAGGTCCGGCATCGTCATCCACTTGCTGCCTTCCTTCTTGCTCCATCCTTCTTTTTCTACCATTCCCCACGATACCGTGGCCTCGCACTTTTCCCCGGATTCTTTCAGATAAGCATATGCCGTGCAGCTTCGCTTCGCGCCTTCCCCTTCAAACTTCCACTGTATCGGGCCTTTGAACGGTCCCTTGGAATTGACCATCGCAATGATAAACTTGGCCTCAAAACCCGGCTTGCCGTGAACAACATAGGTGTTCTGCATGAGCATGAACGGCTCGACGCCCATAGACCGGGACAATTGCAGAGCGATAAAGCAATCATGCGGCTTGTTCTGGTACTGTTTGGGAACAAGGGTACTGGCCGCCAGTGTATTGGCGGCCCGATACGCTTGATTGTATTTGGCGGAGTCGAGATAACAGGCCAATGCGGTACTGTCCTCGCTCAGTACAATTGCTTTCTGTTCTTTTTGTGCGTTACTCTGGTTTTCTTTCATTTGGATTCTCCTGGTATTTTCATTTTTGATTTTTCATATTCATCAATAGCATCCTGGCAGCAAACGGGGCATCCTGTATCGTCCTCTTCCCAAATCCGTTCACAAAAAGAGCATATTTCTTTTGTTTCAAAGTCCATATAAACATCTTCAACGTCGTCAATGTGCCTTTTGATATTATCCACAATTTCGTGGCATGTTCTTTTTTCATCTCTATATGAATCGTCTGATTTTGAAAAATAGATCCGCATAATATCCGCTGGAATGACAATTACTCTGAAATTTTCTAATTTTCTGATTTTCATTTTTTCGGGAACCTCAATACCGCAAATTCGGTATCTTCAACCGTGTATCCTTTTCGTTTCTGGGTGAAATTCGTTACCCGCCTGCCGTTGTCTGCAACGCCTTCCTCTGCGCCGTCCAGTGCCGCCAGAATAGCCGCCTGCGCCTGCTCTTTTTTGGCCGTGGCTTCTTTGACAAACGCATGGGTTTCCTCATAGGCCGCAATCAGACCGGCTGATATCGAAACCGTCCGGTTCGGCTGCCTGCGGATTCGCCGGGCAAAATCAATCGACGGAAGAACGTTTTCGGGGGGAATGTCTTTGTCTATATGATTGCGTTTGAATCCGCAACAAGACTCAACAATCGCGTCCCGGATTTCCTGCCGGAACGGAATTTCGTAGATTGAGAATTTCATTCCCGTCAGAACGACAGGGACATAACAGATGTCCTTTCCCGTTGCCATCATCTGCCCGTGACTTTGCAAAATTACTCGGTCAGGGATATCGTCGCTGCCCGGCTCGCCCCAGTGCTCTGCGGTAGGATACAAAATCCCGGAGGATTTGGCCTCGACGGGGCGGCTCTGTTTTTCCAAAGCGATTCCGTCCGGGTGAACCACATAGAGAACGCCTTCGATTGTTATTCGGAATTCGAGGGCCTGGCCCTTGGCCGTTGATTTCTTGATTCGGCCAAGCTCCTGGCTGGCCCGGTTCAGTATCAGCGGTTCCAGTTCAATCCCGGCCTCGGCTGCCTTTGGCGCCTTTCCGTTTTCCACAAGGCGTCCGGTTTTTTGAAGCCAAAGATCGTAGGGATTCATGAACTTCGAGAATCCCATGATGATTGGAATATCGCTTGCCCCGATATACTGATTCCGTTCGGCTAATTGTTGTTCAGTTAGCGGCATTGTCTTTTCCTTCCTGCTTACATTCAGGTCCGCAGTACCAGTCCGATTGTTCAGCGTCATAAACCATACAGGCCATGCACCCGGCGCGGAAGCAACGGGCACAAACCCGCTTGCACTCCTCGCAGGATTCTCTATCGCACGTTTCGCACTTGTCTTCCCCGGCCGGGTAGTATTCCTGGCCGCAGATGCTACAATAGTCGTGTTGTGGGAAGTTTTCAGTCATTTCAATTGTCAATGTTCAAAA
>JALOAP010000331.1 GCA_023228745.1 Dehalococcoidia bacterium
ACTTCTCAGCGTCCGGGCGCACGTTCATGTAGTGGAGGGCCTCTTCGGCGAGGCTCGCGAAGATGGGCGCGGCGGCCTCCGTGCCGGTCTTCAGGTCCTGGTTCTCGTTTAGCTTCACAAGCACGAGCACCCGCGGGTTATCCAGCGGGGCGAAGCCAACAAACGAGGCGATTTGCGTGTCGTTGTAGGAACCGCCGATGGGCACGTTCGCGGTGCCGGACTTGCCGCCCGCCAGGTAGTCGTGCGGGTTCCCGGGATGCGAACGGCCGGGGGAGTCGACCACGGCGTGCAACATCTCGCGGATCTCTGCGCTGGTTTCCGGCGTGATCGGGTGGCCCATGACTTCCGGCTGGATTTCCTGCCGGGTGCCGTTCGGCGAGATGATGGCCTTCACCAGGTGTGGCCGGAGCAGGTTCCCGCCGTTGATGGTCGCCGCGAGTGCCGTCAGCATCTGGATGGGGGTCACGCTGATCGACTGGCCGAACGCCTGTGTCGCCGCATCGACGGGCGACCAGCCTGCATCGTCCGGGTAGCGGAAGATGGCGGTGGCCTCGCCCTGCAGGTCCATGCCGGTCGTCTCGCCGAAACCGAACGCTTCGAGGTAGCGCTGGAACGACCCCGGCGATGTTGCCTCCATCGCGTTCATCATGAAGACGGCGCCAGTGTTGATGCTGTCGACGAGGACGCCGGTCATCGTCTGTGCGCCATAACTCAGGTTCCGCCAGTTCTTGATCTCTACGCCGGCGACGTCGATCGAGCCGGTGTCGACATAGGTTGTGTGCGGGGTGACGGCGCCAACATCAATCGCGGCGGCGGCCGTGATCACCTTCATGACACTGCCCGGTTCGTAGAGGTCGGTGACTGCCCGGTTCTTCAGCAGTTCGAGCACGTCAGGATCCGAGAGGTCCAACTCGCTGAACTTGAGGCTCGGCGTGGTCGCGAGGCAGAGGAGCTCGCCGGTCATCGGGTCCATCATGATGATCGACCCGCCGTCCACAGCATGGTGCCGCTCCACCGCTTCCACCAGGTACTGCTCGCAGGTCTGCTGCAGATAGCGGTCGATGGTGAGGACGACGTCTTTGCCTGGTTCGGGCTCGCTCGCGACGTACTGCCCGAAGGGGATGAAGTCGTTCGTGGTGTCGCGTTCGAAAATCACGCGGCCGGGCTCACCCTGCAGCACGTCGTTGTACGCGGCTTCGATGCCGGCCAGGCCCACGTTGTCGAGGCCGATGAAACCGAGCACGGACGCCGCGACATCGCCTTCCGGGTTCACGCGGTCTGTGTTCGCACGCAGGATGACGCCGTCAAGGCTGTCGTCCAGGAGCTGCTTTCCAATCTCGTAAGCCACATCGCGGCGGATCAGGACATCAACGGTCTCCGCGGCAGCGACGCGGGCACGGAGTTCGGCGGGGTCGGTTTCAAGCGCTCGGGCGAGCTCTTCGGAGGCGGTCTTCGCGCGCATCTCATCCTTCCAGGCACGGGCATTTACATAAATGTCCCATGTGTCGACGCTTGCGGCGAGGACATTGCCGTTCCGGTCGAGGATGGAGCCGCGGCTCGCGTAAATGGTGGTGCTCGCGTTCAGTTCGGAACGAGCCGCGGCGGCATACGCCTCGTGGTCCAGCACCTGGAGTTGAACAAGGCGGGTGAGGATGACCAGCGCAAATGCGCCGAAGAAAGCGGCGGGCAGCCAAACACGCCGAGTTCCTTGCACTCGCTGCGCCATTCCGAACGCGCCTCCGGCCGCGGCCCTTGCCGCGGCGCCTGTCAATTGCCTAGCGAAAGCCAGCCGAAGAGGGACTTCCACCAGGAGTCGGGCTCATCCGCGTTGCGGACGGGCTCGGGGAGATACTCAGACGGGATCTTCGCGGGCGCCGGACCCGGTTCGGCCACTTCGATGTAGATCGGGTCGATCCCTGGGACGAGGCCGAGCGTCTCGGCCCGGCGCTGGATGCGCTGCAGCGATGTGAGCTGCGCGA
Organism: Dehalococcoidia bacterium; assembly: GCA_023228745.1. Taxonomy (GTDB): domain Bacteria; phylum Chloroflexota; class Dehalococcoidia; order Tepidiformales; family Tepidiformaceae; genus JALOAP01. Next base: position 1,980 of record JALOAP010000331.1, read on the forward strand.
CTTCCGCTTCGGTCTGCTTGATGTCGCCTTTGAGACGGGTTTCTTCCGCTTGCAGGGCCTGCAGTTCGAACCCACGGCTCGTGGCGGTGCTGTTCTGCAATACGGGCAACGTGGCGCCGATGCCGAATATGAGCATCGCCCCCAGTACCCACCAGTTGATCGCGCCGGGCCGAACGGGGACGGGTACCCGGCGGGACTGCGGAAACGGATGATTAATCGCCGCCATTGCACCCTCCATCACTGCCATTTCGCAGAAAGTTCGAAGAGCCCGCTGCGGGCCCGGGGATTCCGCTCATCGCTATCGGATCCGTTCGGCGGCCCGCAGCACGGCGCTGCGTGCGCGCGGGTTGGCGGCGGTTTCGGCTTCGCTCGGGCGGATGGCACGTCGCGTCAGTTCGCGGAGGGTCGCCTTGTGGCCGCACTGGCACACAGGCAGCTCCGGCGGGCAGAGGCAATCGCTCGCCTCGCGCCGGAAGTAGCGCTTCACGATGCGGTCTTCGAGTGAATGGAACGAGATGACGACCAGGCGTCCGCCGGGGCGGCCATCAGTTCCAGAGCCGAGCAGGCTGTGGGCTTGCGGAAGAGCCGCATCAAGGCTGTCGAGTTCGCCGTTGACGCGGATCCGGAGCGCAAGGAAGACCTTGGTGGCGGGGTGAATTTGGGTTTGGCCCCTTGCACCCCCCACAGCCTGCTCGACGGCTCTAGCCAGTTCCCACGTGGTCGAAAGCGGCCGCGCCCGCACGATGGCGCGCGCAATCCGCCGGCTCTGGCGCTCTTCTCCGTACTCGAAGAAAAGGTCCGCCAGCTCCCGTTCGTCCCACGTGTTGACGATCTCGGCGGCGGTGATGCCGCCCGCGGATGGGTCCATGCGCATGTCAAGCGGGCCTTCGAGCCCAAAGGCGAAGCCGCGCTCGGCACTGTCCAGTTGCAGCGAGGACACGCCGATGTCGAGCAGGATGCCGTCCACCGAGTCGAAGCCCTCGCTGCGGGCGATCTGCGCGATGTCGCGGAAGTTCCCGTGCACAAAGCTGACCCGCCTCCCAAACGGCGCCAGCCTTGTGCGCGCGAACTCCAGCGCTTCGCGATCCTGGTCGATGCAAAGCAGCCGCCCGTGCTCTCCCATTGCACGGGCGATCGCCTCGCTGTGACCGCCGAGCCCGGTCGTGCCGTCGATGTACCGCCCTCCCTCGCGTACAGCGAGGTAGTGGAGCACCTCATCGAGGAGGACAGGGATGTGAGCAGGTCGTGAAGTAGTCATAACAGCCATGCTACTCGGCCTCCACGCCCATCTCCGGCTCAGCGAAGATCTCCGGGTCGTTCAGGATGTCGAAGCTGTCCTCGTCGAGCTCGAACAGCTGCTCGTCCCAGGCCGCCTTGTTCCAGATCTCCAGGCAGTTGCGCCGCCCCGCGACGACCACCTTCCGGTCGTCGCCAATCCCCGCGTACTGCAGGAAGCGCGGCGGGATCACGAGCCGGCCCTGTCCGTCGGGGACGACGGGGGCCGTGTTCGCGTAGAACGCGCGCACTTTCTTGCGGGCCTGCGGGTTCGTCATCGGCAGTTTCTTGAGCGGCGCTGCCCGCTCTTCCCAGCCTTCCTCGTTGTAGATCTCGATGACCCGGTCGGGACCCGGCACCAGCAACGCCTTCATGCCGAACGCCTCCCGGTAGAACGGTGGGATGGGCACACGGTTCCGGTCATCAACGGAGTATTCCCAGTAGCCGCTGAACTCCATCGGTCGACCGTCTCCTGTGGGCTTCGCCTCCCCGGTGTTCCCCGGGAAAGCGAGAAGTTAGGACGTGTTCTCCACATCGCCCCACTTCTCCCCCGTCGCAGGGTATGGAACCCATCGGAAGCGTGTCAACCATTTTTACGAAGGGACGACGTTACAAATGCGATTCGAGGGGTTCCCCCTACGGGAGTACCATTGCCGGGATGGTCCGCATTGCTGTGCTCACTGCTTCCGATAAAGGCGCCCGCGGCGAGCGCGAGGACGCAAGCGGTGCACTCGTCGTCCGGCGCGCCGAGGCGGAAGGCCACCGCGTCGTGGCGAAGGTGGTCGTCCCGGACGATCGCGCGCGGATCGCGGAGCAACTCCGCGCCTGGTGCGATGACGGTGTTGCGGAACTGATCCTCACGACCGGGGGCACGGGACTGACGGAACGGGACGTGACACCCGAGGCCACCCGCGACGTGGCCGAGCGCGATGTCCCGGGGATCCCGTTGGC
>JALOAP010000333.1 GCA_023228745.1 Dehalococcoidia bacterium
CGCACTCCATCCATGACGTTTACGTTACATCTGATGACCTTGCAATTCTGAAGGTAGCCATAGAGTACGGCGCGAAGGGTATCATCCGGCCCGATGAGTTCGCAACCGATGAGGCTACGAGCGAGTCAGCCCTGTCCCACGCCCTCAACCAGATCGAGCAGGAAGTCAGTCTTGTGGCGTTCATTCAGGCAACCTCCCCCCTAAGAACGCCGCAGGACATTGACAACGCAATCTACTCCCTGAAGAACGCGGGTGCGGATTCCCTTTTCTCCATGTGCAAGTTAGATGACTACTGCATTTGGATGGAGAAGGGCGGTCAACTCAGAAGCGTGAACTTCGATTTCCAGAACCGTCAGCGCAGGCAGTTGCGGGAACCTTCCTATCTGGAAAACGGGAACATCTTCGTATTCAAACCTGAAATACTCAGGAGATACGGAAACCGTCTTGGCGGAAAGATAGCCATGTACGAGATGCCTTTCTGGAAGTCTTACGAAATAGACAGTCCAGAGGATATAGAGATAGTCGAGTATTACTTCAAGAAGTACGTCGCTTAATCCCCAAGAAAACAATTCAGGAGGACTATGTATCAATTCTACGACGGCGTAGCTTTGCCCTTCGTAATTGCGGAAGTCGGAATCAACCACAACGGTTCCGTAGAAATCGCCAAACGCCTTATCGACATGGCGAAGGAGTGTGGGGCCAACGCCGTAAAGTTCCAGAAGCGTACCCTTGACGTTGTTTACACGAAAGAGTTCCTTGACGGACCCCGCGAATCACCGTGGGGAACAACCCAACGCGAACAGAAGGAAGGCTTGGAGTTCGGCAAGGAGCAGTATGACGAAATAGACGCATACTGCAAGAAGGTTGGTATCCCTTGGTTCGCTTCGGCATGGGACAAGTTCAGTCAGAGTTTTCTCAGGGATTACGACCTGCCGTTTAACAAGGTAGCGTCTGCCATGCTGACGAACTGGCCGCTTGTCAAGGAGATAGCCTACGAGCGCAAGCCAACGTTTATCTCAACTGGCATGAGTTCGTACACGCAGATTGCAAAGTGCGTGGACATCTTCCGGGATTGGGACTGCCCCTTTACCCTGATGCACACGGTAAGCACTTATCCCTGCCGTGATGAAGATTGCAACCTGAACGTCATACGTGAACTTATACGGCGATTCGACTGCCCTGTTGGGTACTCCGGCCATGAGACAGGCTTGCTCCCGTCCATACTCGCTTCCGGCATAGGGATTGTCGCGCTGGAAAGGCATATCACCGTTGACAGGTGTATGTACGGATCGGATCAGGCGGCTTCCCTCGAAAGGCGCGGGCTTGAACTACTTGTCCGGGACTGCCGCATGGCTATGCGGGTAATGGGCGACGGAATAAAGCGCATCACGGAAGGCGAGCGCAAGACGGAGCAGAGCTTAAGATACTTCAGAGAGCGATAATGGAGGAACCATGTAGGCGTGGACATCGAACAGCAAATCAAAGGATGGGACAATGGGACAACCGGAATCAGCCCCTATAGATTCTAAGCGCACAGAGCAGTTCAAGGGAGTCGTTGACCTGATACGGAGCTTGATGGCTACACGGTTCTATGGCTCTGTAGAAATCAAGTTTGAGGACGGCAGAGTAACGATAGGAAGGAAAACGGAAAGCATTAAGTTCTGAAATAGGCAGATAGGCAAGCAGAAAGGAGAAAGAGAGATGATATTGAAAATTGAAACATCAAGCGGATGGGTTTTTTACGATGAGATTGATTGTCTTAGTTATAGGAATTTCCCCAGTGGGGAATACGATGCTGAGACAGACCTCAAGGAGCTTATCGACCATACGGAAGGATGGGCAAAACCCTGTTTGGAAAATCAGAAAAGGCTCATTAGTTTTATGAACAAGAACCAATCGGAAGAAAGTTTTGTTGTGGCATACAGCCCGATTTACCTTCTGAATAACGAAGGCAAAACCATAGAACGAATCTAAGACAGGCAAGCCTATCTGCCTAATTAAATAACACATAACGCTATCTAATCACTAGAGGCGCAGTTCACTCACACCAGAGTGCTGCGCCTTTTTTATTGTGAAAGGGACAACCTGCATGGTTTCAATCGTAATACCCGTATGGAATCAAGTTGACTACACCGTAGCCTGCCTTGAGAGCATAGCAAACTGCACCCCTGAACCGCACGAAATAATCGTTGTGGATAACGGCTCGACAGACGGGACAAAACTCTTTCTCGCTGAATACGTCAGGCTCAAACGCAACATGACGGTCATTGAGAACGAGCGCAATCTTGGATTTCCGGTAGCCTGTAACCAGGGCATAGCGTTCAGTAAAGGTGAACATATCCTTTTGCTGAACAATGATGTGGTAGTCAGTCCCGAATGGCTGAAGGGTATGATTGAGTGCATGGCGGCACAACCCGACTATGGGATTGTCGGCCCACGCACGAACAGCATATCAGGACCGCAGCAGTTCACGGACGGGAAGTACAGCACCCCGGAAGAATTTACCGAGTTCGCGCAGGGATTCCGCAAGACCTTCAGGAACTACAGGATACCGTTCTGGCGCATCGTCGGGTTCTGTATGCTTATCAAGCGTGAAGTGATCGAGAAGATAGGCACGTTTGATGAGCGGTTCAGCCCCGGCAATTTCGAGGATGACGATTTCTGCCTGCGCTCAATCCTTGCGGGATACCGGAACGTGATATGCGGGGATGTGTTTGTTCACCATCACGGTTCGGCCAGCCACAGGAGCATAGACCACGGCAAACTCCTTGAGAAGAATCAGGAGAAGTTTATTGCCAAATGGAAAGGATGGCAGGCGGAACACTCCACCATCTCCTGTTGCATGATCGTCAAGAACGAGGAAAAGAACATTGGGAACTGCCTCACGCACATTGTACCGCTGGTGGATGAGGTCGTGGTGGTTGACACCGGCAGTACAGACCGGACAAAGGAAATCGCCGCAACCTTCCCGAAAGTCAAACTCTACGATTTCCCGTGGGTCAATGACTTCTCCAAGGCTCGTAACTTTGCAAATCAGCAGGCGACCGGGGATTGGATATTCAGCCTTGACGCTGATGAGGTCATTGAAAGTCTGGATCGCGGTCAACTCTTTCCGGGTCATGCAATCGCTTTTGAAACACGGAACTATACTAATTCGGCTACATGGAAAGGGTGGAGAGCGAACACAGGCGAATCTCCGCTTGAGGAAGGGATAGGCTGGTTTCCCTCCATCAAGATTAGGCTATTCCCGAATGACAAACGAATCTTCTGGCAGTACCCGGTTCACGAAGTTTTGGAACCGTCCGTTTATGATCTTGGCCTTATGCGGGTGAAGTCGGAACAACCGATACACCATACGGGCAAGGTCTGTCAGGACATAGATATAGAGAAGGGCAAGGCGTATTACGCATATCTCCAACAAGCCGTAGAAGCGAACCCGGACGATGTGAGGCACGTTGACGAACTGGCAACGCAAGCACAAAATCTTTCCGAGTACGACAAGGCATTGGAGCTTTGGCAACATTACCTGTCCCTGGATTTGAAGCAGGATGAGAAGTTTAACGGCTGGTTGAATCTTGGACATTGCTTGGCATCGTTGGGAAGGAACCAAGAAGCATTAGAGGCTTCCCGCATGGCATGGAAGTTCAACCCGGACAGCCGCGAAGCCGCCATGAACACAGGAGTTCTCCTATTCAGGCTCGGCTTCTATGAATCTGCGTTGAAGATAGCAAGAACACTCAACAACCTTTACCCGGAATATCCGTTGCCCGTAGGTCTGTACAAGGATTGCGTCAGGGCTATGGAAATGGATTACGTTTGCGGAGGAATTTAGAATGGCAACTAACCTTTATACCGAAATTGAGGCCGATCTGAGGTGCAAAGGGGATTACCTCACGGTTGATGGAACCCTCACCGTAACAGGCACATCAACGCTTTCTGATGCTGTAACAATTAGTGCGCCTGCCGTTACAGCAACAAAGAGCCTCACGATTGCATCCCTTATGACAACCCATACGGGCGTTACCGTGGGCGCACCCACTGGCACGCTTGCCGGTGCGGTATGGACTTCGGACGCACCAGCTCTTACGGCAGGGCAGAAGTTTATTGTCCTGACGATGGGTTCAACCGATTACCGTATTCCCATTTGGGATAACGCTTAACCAATAACGCTATTCAAAAACTGAAGGCGGTCAACTCG
>JALOAP010000334.1 GCA_023228745.1 Dehalococcoidia bacterium
GGAGCAGCAGCCATCCCACTGTCTGCACTGGCCAAGGGCCAATCCCGCCGATCTGGGCCCGACAACCGGGTCAATCCCTCGCCTGGTCACCCCTCCACCACGACCTCGTCGCCCACCGACACTTTCCCGGCCACGACCACCGAGGCGTACACTCCTGCGTAAGCCTCGTTCATGTCCGAAGCTGCCTTCAGCAGCGGTGGCGTGCTTTCGCTCGAATCCGGATCGAGCGTGATAATCACGCAGCGGAGATCCTGCTCCGTTACCGCGAGCGCGACCTCTCCTGCGCGCACCGTTCGTCCTTCCCACTTCGCCTCGGCGAACGGAGGAAGATCCGTCTCGACCACGATATTCATCCTGAACCGGCGGTAGTCCTCGGGCACGCCTGCCGCCTCGCAAAGTGCCCGGATCGTCGATGTCGTGATGATCGACACCGGCGCCCAGTCCTGGTTCCCCCGGTGGTCCGAGTGGAGGCGAGCAGGTCTCCCCGCGCGCTCCTGCACCTCCCGCAGCAGCTCCTCGTGCTCCACAGGGAGCACCTTGCCCTCCGGCGTCCGGACATCGAGTGCAGGCTGCCCTTCGCGCTCCACCCACAGCGGCTCGAATCGCACCAGTTCTGGTAGTTCCCGTGCCGTCAGCCACGGAAACGGCCCTCGCTTCTCGGTCTGGACGAATGCATACACGCGGTCGCCGCGCAGGCCCTGGAAGCTCACGTCCGCCTGCTGGAGTTCCTCACCGCGCATCGACTTCACCGGGAAGCGCATCACGTGCGCCACTCGCCCAACCGTTGCCATACGAACCTGCCCTCTCGGAAATCGCTGCGACTCTAGACCAATCCCGCAAGGTCCCGCCAGGGCTTCGGCACGTTATGTCGCTGATGCCACGCCGCCCGTCAGCCGCTACCAGCGTTCGCCCGCTGTTTCGCTAGTGCTTCCCGCGCCAGCGCCCGGTCGGTACGAATCGCCGCCAACTCTTCGTGCTTCACCCAGCCGTACGCCACGAACCCGAGCGCCGCAAGGAACAGCAGGTCGCCGAAGACCCACATCGTGATCCCCGCCAACTGCTGATCGGAAAGTGCCGACGGCCCCCAATCGCGGGCCAACGTCTCGTAGTGCCGATACAGCGGGTCCCCCGCGTTATAGATCGCAAGTGCAAGGAACGAGTTCTGGGGCATCTGCAGGAACACGTACAGCAGCCGTACGGGGTGCGGCATTCGCCATGGCGATGGGTCCGCCCCGACCACGGGCCACCAGAACAGCAGCGCCGCCGACATGTACCACACATGCTCCAGTCGATGCAGCCAGACGTTCTCCAGCGCCGCGTTGAAGATCGGGAGGAAGTGCGATGTCCACATCGTCCCGGCGAAAATCAGCCACGCCACGACCGGAAACGCCAGGACCCTCACCGGAAGGCTTCGCAGGACGGGAAGCAAGACCTCCTTCCGCACCCGCGGAGAGGCAACCCGGAGAACCAACGTGATGGGCGCACCCAGGAGCAGCAACGGCGCGGCAACCATCATCAGCAGCATGTGTTGCCACATGTGGGCCGAGAAAAGCGTCGTGTCGTACGCCCCGATTGGTGACGCGATCGCGATCACCAGCGCCAGCAAACCAAGCGAGAAGTAGATAACGCGCGACACCGGGACCTTCGAATTTGGATGCGCCCGGTTCACCTGGCGCACCGCGCTGAAGTACCCCCAGGCCCCCAACCCCACAGGCAAGAAAAAGAACGGGTCGAACTCCCAGCCAGTGAGGAGAGTGGACAGCGACGGTTCGCCCCGCCCGCTTCCATGTGCGAACGCAACGCCTGGGACAAGCGCCGCGGCCGTGGCGATCCCGGTACACCACCAGCGGGAGTGTCGCATGGAACCTCTTCTTGCCGGTGCGTCCGCCGCCGGCCCGGTGCTCCCTAATCCTCTAATACTGCCACAGCGACCTCATAGGCAGCGAACGGGAAAGTCGTTAGGGATAGCTTCCATAGAGCCTTTCGCTTTCCTTGACGCCTGTCTGGGGCAGGGCTATAACTCTGTTCGCGAATCAGTTCACAAAGCTGGTTCGTCGTGCCCTGCCAAAGTGACGTTATGGTGTAGGGCGCGGGGAGTAGAGGGGGAACGCACTGCATGAACACCGCCACGTGGCGGAAGAACTTCCGCAGGTCTCTGTTCATCGTTTCTGCCGCCATCTCGGCGCTCTTGCTTTCGGTGAGCGTAGCCTCCGCTGGATGGGGCCAGCCCTCCGGTATCACTGAAGAGGCCGAGCGCATGCACACGCTCTACCTCATCGTGACCGCCAGTGCGGCCGTCGTCTTCGTCCTCGTCGAAGTGGCGCTTGTCTACATCATCTTCCGCTACCGAAAGCGAAGCGATGAGCTCCCACCCCAGACGCACGGGAACAACCTCCTCGAAGTCGTCTGGACCTCGATCCCCATCCTCATCGTCATCGGCCTCTTCGTTTCCGCATTTGTCGTCCTTGTCGACGTCGAAGAGGATGCAGACCCCGAGGCCCTGACCATCGATGTCACTGGATTCCAGTTCCAGTGGGAGTTCGCCTACAACCTCAATGACCTGGGCCCCGGCTCCGACCCCAACGCGGACGGCACAGTCTCCGTTATCGGTACCGCCGCGAACCAGCCCACACTCGTCATCCCCGTCGGCGAACCGGTCGAATTCCGGCTCATCTCGAACGACGTCATCCACTCGTTTTACATCCGGGACTTCCTCTACAAGCTCGACGTCGTTCCCGGTCGCGATAACCGCTTCACCGTTACTCCGAAGCAGACCGGGGAGTTCATCGGCCAGTGCGCTGAATACTGTGGCGTCGACCATGAAGCGATGCGCTTCAAGCTGCACGTTGTCGAGCGGGACGAATTCGATCGCTACATCGCTGACCTGCAGGGCGGCGGTTCCGGAAATGCTTCAGCACGGCTTCCGTAACCGGTAGTCGTTTCAACCCACGATTGGCGGGCCCGTTTATCGGGCAGCGTAGATTAGGGCCGGGGGAGCCCGGGAGGACGCAGAATGGCGACCATTGCGGTACCAAAAGTACGAGGTTACGAACGCCCAGCAGTGCTCGACTGGCTAACCACTGTCGACCACAAGAAGCTCGGCATCATGTACCTCTACACCTCGATGTTCTTCTTCGCGGTGGGAGGTATCCTCGCGCTGCTGGTACGAACGCAGCTGGCTGTTGCTGACAACAGCTTTGTCAGCAACCACACCTATAACCAGATCTTCACGATGCACGCCTCGGCGATGCTCTTCCTCTTCATCATCCCGATCTGGGCTGCGTTCGGTAACTACTTTGTCCCGCTCCAAATTGGCGCGGTCGACATGGCCTTCCCTCGCATCAACGCGCTCTCGTTTTGGCTCTTCCCCACGGGCGGCATCCTCATGTTTGCCGGCTTCCTGGTCGACGAAGGCTCCGCCTCCGCCGGCTGGACTGCGTATAGCCCGCTCGCCCGCAGCCTCGGTACCGGCATGGACCTCTGGATCATCTCGGTTATCATGCTCGGCATCTCCTCCACCATTGGCGCGGCCAACTTCATGGTCACCATTTTCCGCATGCGCGCACCCGGCATGACCATGTTCCGCGTCCCGGTCTTCTCCTGGAACATCCTCGCCACCTCAGTCCTCCAGCTCCTGGCGACGCCCGTCCTCGCGTCCGCGCTGGTGATGCTCTATATCGACCGCAACTTCGGTGGCGCGTTCTTCGACCCCAACGGTGGTGGGAACGCAATTCTTTGGCAGAACGTCTTCTGGTTCTATTCCCACCCCGCGGTCTACATCATGATCCTCCCCGGCATGGGAATCGTCTCGGAAGTCATCCCCGTGTTCTCCCGCAAGCCCATCTTCGGCTATAAGGCCTTCGTCTTCGCCACGCTCGGCATCGCGGGCCTCGGGTTCAGCGTGTGGGCACACCACATGTTCACCACCGGCGCCGTCTTCCTTCCGTTCTTCAGCTTCATGACCTTCATGATTGGTGTCCCCACCGGCGTGAAGATCTTCAACTGGCTAGCGACCCTGTGGGGCGGCTCCATCAGTTTCGAATCCGCCATGCTCTTCGCCATCGGGTTCGTGAGCATGTTCCTCATCGGCGGTATCAACGGCATGTACAGCGCCGCGGTACCTGTAGACTTCGCCATCCACGACACCTACTTCGTGGTCGCGCACATTCACTATGTCCTCTTCGGGGGCT
>JALOAP010000335.1 GCA_023228745.1 Dehalococcoidia bacterium
TGCGCCAAGCGCGGGCGCAGGGCAGTCCATGACCAGCGGTGTGGCGGAGAGGCGCACAGCGGGACCCGGGTGCACGCGCCCACCGACTTCGAGCCAGTAGTCCCGGTCATTCAGATGCGGGTCACCAAGCAGGTCGGCGACGGAGTAGATGGCGCCGAGGAGGATGCCCCTGGTCGACGAAAATGCCTGCATCTCCTGCTTGGTGCGTGTCTTGAAGAACTGTTCGAGGGCTTCGACGGAGCGGATGACCGTCTCCACCGGCATGCGCTCCTCCATCACATCCTCGATCCAGTTCGACCAGTCGAGGCCACACAGGTCCTTCGGGACGGCATCGAAAGACTCGGCCCAACGCATCGTCTCCTGGTGGGTCCGGGGGCCGATCCCGGGGAGGGAGATACGGTAGGAGACGTAGCCATCGGCGCACTTCCAAAGGGCTGGCAGCCGCAGGCCGGGAAACATTTCCGGTGGAGGGACGTTGCGCGTCTCGCAGAAGCCCGGGGGATTTGCACCGGTGTTCGGCGGGTAGCCGGTGGCGTTCATTAGCGTCCAGACGACGGCGGCCTGCATCGAAACATCAAGGTGTTGGCCGAGGCCCGAACGGCTCCGTTCGTGGAGGGCGATTACCGCGTCGGCGGCGGCCTGCGCGCCCGCATGGAACGAGGCCTGCGGGTAACCGACAGGGACCGGTGGCCGGTCACCGTCGCCCTGCAGGCCGACGAGTCCACCAGCAGCCTCGAGGGTGAGGTCGGTCGCGGGGGCATGGGCGAGCGGTCCGTCCTGCCCGAACGGAGTGACAGAGACATAGATAAGCGCGGGGTTTCGCGCAGCGAGGTCTGCGTACCCCAGACCCCTGGCGGCAAGGTACCCGGGGTCGAACGACTCGAAGAGGATGTCGGCGCTGGCGGCGAGGTCGCGAATCCGATCGCGACCCGTGGGCGTCTCGAGGTCGAGCACCACGCTGCGCTTACCCATGGCGACGGTCGCCCAGTAGAGCGATGGCCCCGGGTCGCCCGTACGACCCTTGTCGAACGGCGGCATAAAGCGAGCTTCGGCGCCCGTTGGCGGTTCGACCTTGATGACCTCGGCGCCGAGGTCGGCGAGCAGGCGACCGGCGAGTTCCGCGCGCGGGGTCGCAAGGTCGAGGACACGGATGCCCTCAAGCGGGCCACGGTGCGCCATGCCCGGTTGCCAAACAATCGGTTGTGTCATCCCATCCCCCAGGTTGTGCGGGGGAGTCTACGTGGGGTTCAGCGTTCCCGGAAGCCGGTGCGCCGCGATGACACCGGCGAGGGCGTGTTAGTTGTTGGCCAGGACCAGGCCGAAGATGATGCCACCGGCGATGGCAACCACGCCCATGAGTCCCGCGATGAACGTCTGCGTGGACCCGAAGTATTCTTTGATCTCGTAGTGCACCGGGGCTTGCTCGCGGGTATCGTACTCCTCCGCGTGGGCGTCAGCGACGTCGGGCAGACTGTGAGATTCCGGTTGTTGCACCGCGTGGGCCATTAGCTCCCCCTCGAAAGGCTGGTACGTTCATTCTGGATTGCCGGGGCGTTTGGCGCACCTTTACGTACCGCGCTCCGGTGCAAAGCCGCGGCGGACGGTGTTTTCGGTGACGATACGCGGGACGAGGAACTGCGCGAGGTAATCCGGGCCGCCAGCCTTATCGCCGAGCCCGGACATGGCCATGCCGCCGAATGGCTGGCGGCCGACGACAGCGCCCGTGATCTTGCGATTTATGTACAGGTTGCCGACACGGAAGCGGCGGTAGGCCTCGGCGATGTGTGCCGGGTTTCGCGAAAAGATGCCGCCGGTGAGGGCGTAAGCGGAGTCAAGCGCCATATCCAGCGCCGTGGAGAAGCTCTCTGCGCGGAAGAGGGCGAGTACCGGGCCGAAAATCTCTTCGCGCGCGAGCCGTGAACCCGGGGCGACGTCTTCGAACACGTGCGGGGCGACGTAGTGGCCGGGAAGGTCCGGGACGTCGCGGCGGGCGACGAGCTTCGCGTCGTCGAGCCCGAGGAGGATGTAGGACGCGATCCGCTCCCTGGCCTCCGCGCTGATGACGGGCGGCACGTAGGTGTACGGGTCTTCCGGCGGACCGACGTGCAGGCTTTCGACCGCAACAGCGAGCCTGGTGCGGAACTCATCGTAGGCTGAGCCGACGACGATGACGCGGCTGCAGGCGCTGCATTTCTGTCCTGCGTAGCCGAAGGCAGACGCAACGACACCCATCACCGCCTGGTCGAGGTCGGCGTCGTCGTCCACGACGATGGCGTTCTTGCCGCCCATTTCGCAGACAACCTTCTTCACGTTGCGCTGGCCGGGGCGGACGACACTGGCGGCGCGGATAATTTCCAGTCCGACAGCATTACTGCCGGTGAACGCGATGACGTCGACTTCGGGGTGTTCCACGAGCGCCTTGCCCACTTCCTCGCCCTGTCCGGGGAGGTAGTGCACCGCGGAGGGTGGTATGCCGGCTTCGAGGAGCAGCGCGGCGAGCTTCGCGGCGACGATGGGCGACTGTTCGGCGGGCTTGAGGATGACCGGACAGCCGGCTGCGAGTGCGCCGCTGCTCATGCCCGTGATGATCGCCAGCGGGAAGTTCCAAGGGGCGATAACGGCAGTGACGCCACGGGGTTCGTAGACGTAGGCGTTGGATTCGCCCGGCACCTGCACAAGTGCGTGCCCCGCGGCGAGACGCTCTGCCTCATCGGCGTAGTAGCGGAGATAGTCGATGGCCTCGGCGACATCACCGTCAGCCTCGCGCCAGGGCTTTGCGCTCTCGAAGACCATGGTGGCGGCGAACTCCCAGCGCCGCGCAATCATCAGTACGGCCGCACGGCGGAGTGCTGCGGCACGGTCGCCCGCGGGCGTCTCGCGCCAGGTCGCGAAGCCGCGCTTGGCAGACGCTACGGCGCGCTCGACATCCGTAAGGGTTCCGCGCGCAACCCGGCCGAGCACGAGCGATGGGTCGGCTGGGGCTGTGACGGTGTCCCACCCGGCACCCAAACCGGGAGCGCCGTCAAGCAGGAGGGGGTACTCGCGTCCGAACTCAGCGCGGACCTCATCGATCGCCCTTGCCATGAGTTCGCGGTCGCGTTCGCCGTGGAATTCGGCCGTGGGGACGTTGGCGAAAACGGGCTCAACCGTGTCTCCCGGCTCCAGCGGCCCTGTCACGGGCTCGGGGCGTTCCAGGAGTTCGGCCGGGTCGCCCTCTTCGTGGCGGTGCATGAGCCACGATTGGTTCGAGGTGTTCTCCAGCAGGCGCCGCACGAGGTAGGCCATGCCGGGGATGATTTCGCCGGCGGGAACGTAGACACGCGTGCGGTATCGCTGTTGCTGGACGGCTTTGCGCAGCCCCTCGGCCATCCCGTAGAGCATCTGGAATTCGACCTGCTCGCGAGGGAGGCCAGCATGCTCGGTCTTCGCTATCGCCTGGGAGATGCTGCGCGGGTTGTGCGTGCCGAACGCCGGTCGCAGGTGTGGGTAGACGGAGACGAGGCGATCGGTGCACCGTTCGAAGCAGGCGTCGGTCGCGGCCTTGTCTTCGAACACGGGGATGGGGTGCCCCTCCTGTTGTGCGACGATCACCTCCTCCTCCCAGTAGGCACCCTTTACGAGCCGCACGGTGACGGGCGTGCCGCGGCGTTGGGCGAACTGGCGGAGGCGCTCGATATCGCTGGGTGCGTCCTTGAGGTAGGCCTGCACCACGATGCCCGCATCCTCCCAGCCCTCGAACTCTGGCGAGAGGAGGATGTTTTCGAAGATATGGTGCGTCAGGTTTTTGAAGCGGTACTGCTCCATGTCGATGTTGACGAACACGCCGCGCTCACGCGCAAGGCGGAGCAGCGGCAGGAGCCGTCGTTTCACGGCCATACAGGTTGCCTCCGGCGCGGCCGGCTCGAAGTGCGAAGTGAGGGCGGAGAGCTTCACGGAGACGTTTGGCTTCCGAACGGGGTCGAGGTTCGCTCCCCGGTCGCGAGAGAGAACGTCGATAAGCTGGAGATAGCGCGCGAGGTAGGCATCGGCTTCCTGCTCGGAAAGGGTCGCTTCGCCGAGCAGGTCGATGGTGTAGGCGGTGCCCTGCTCGTTCAGCGCGCGAAGGCGAGGCAACGCCTCCTCGGGGCCGGAGCCGCCGATGAATCGATCGGCCATGGCGAAGACTCCCTGGCGCACCACGCGAGA
>JALOAP010000337.1 GCA_023228745.1 Dehalococcoidia bacterium
CGTGGCGAGGGCGGCGATGCGCTCTTCACGGGTATCGGCGACGATCATTTCGCGGACGGCGTCGATGCGGCTGCCCTCGAAGAACATGTGCTCGGTGCGGCAAAGGCCAATCCCTTCGGCGCCGAACTCCCGTGCCACGGTTGCATCGTGCGGGGTATCGGCGTTCGTGCGCACGTTCACGGTCCGGAACTCGTCGGCCCAGCTCATGAGCGTGCGGAAGTCGTCGGAGAGCGTTGGTTCTTCGGTCTCGATGCGGCCTTCGAGCACCTCGCCGGTCGTGCCATCGAGCGTGATGAAGTCGCCATACTTGATGGTGGTGCCATTGGCGGAGAAGGTGCGGGCCGCGAGGTCGATCGCGAGCTCGCTTGCACCGGCGACACACGGCTTGCCCATGCCGCGGGCAACGACCGCCGCATGCGAGGTCATGCCCCCGCGAGCAGTAAGCACCGCCTGTGCAGCGACCATGCCGTGGAAGTCCTCGGGCGCGGTCTCCGGCCGCACGAGAATCACCTTCTCGCCATTGCGAGCCATCTCCTCCGCTTCGTCGGCGTCGAACACGACCTTTCCCGTGGCGGCGCCCGGCGAAGCGGGAAGGCCCTGTGCCAGCTTGTGCGCGCGGGCGCGAGCCTCCGGCTTCAGCGTCGGGTGGAGCAACTGGTCCAGGGCTGCCGGCTCAACGCGCTTCACCGCAGTCTCGCGGTCGATGAGCCCTTCGTTCACCATCTCGACCGCGATCCGCACGGCGGCGGCGCCGGTGCGCTTGCCGGTGCGCGTCTGGAGCATGAAGAGCTTGCCGCGCTCGACGGTGAACTCCACGTCCTGCATATCCTTGTAGTCGCGCTCGAGTTGGTCGGTGTACTGGACGAATTCGCCGTAGACCTCGGGCATCTCTTGTTCGAGTTCGGAGATGGGGCGCGGTGTCCGGATCCCGGCGACCACATCCTCGCCCTGTGCGTTCACCAGGTATTCCCCGTAGAGCTTGCGCTCCCCGGTCGATGGGTTGCGGGTGAACGCGACCCCTGTGGCGCTGGTGTCACCCAGGTTGCCAAATACCATCGTCTGCACGTTGACGGCGGTTCCGAGATCGTCCGGGATCTTGTTCAGCCGGCGGTAGTCGACTGCGCGCTTACCGTTCCATGAGTCGAAGACCGCAGCGATGGCGCGGCGAAGCTGCTCGTGGGGATCGTCGGGAAACTCGACGCCTTTCGTCTCGCGAATGATGGCCTTGAACTGCGCGGCGACCTGTTCCAACTCTTCCTGCGAGAGCTCCTGGTCTTCGCGGCCGCGCTTCACCTTCTCCATCATCTGGTCGAAGCGGTCGCCATCGACATCGAGCACGATTTTTCCGAAGAGTTGGACGAAGCGGCGGTAGGCATCGGCGGCGAATCGCGGGTCGCCCGTGAGCTCGGCGAGGCCGCGTGTCGTTTCCGGGTTGAGGCCAAGGTTGAGGACCGTGTCCATCATGCCGGGCATCGAGAACCTGGCGCCGGAGCGCACGGAGAGCAGGAGGGGGTTCGCTGGATCGCCGAAGCGCTTCTGCATCTGGGATTCGACATCCCGGAGCGCGGCTTCGACCTGTTCCATCAGCCCGGCGGGGAACTCACCCGTGGCCGAGTACTCGTTGCAGGCCTCCGTGGTGATGGTGAATCCCGGTGGTACGGGGACACCAACATTCGTCATTTCGGCGAGGCCAGCCCCCTTGCCCCCGAGGAGGTCGCGCATGCTCGCGTCGCCCTCCCGGAACAGGTACACGTACTTCGCGCTCATCTCTGACTCCCTTCTGCAGCGCCGCACACCGGCAGCGACAAACTCGCGCCAGCTCCACGGCTTCCCGCCCCTACACTAGCGCGGATCCGCTTTAGCCGGGCCGAATTCGACGGAATTGCGAGGCTGAGGCGGGCGCTCTCGTTGGTGCTGTGAGAGCTGTTTTCGGCCGGGCCTACGTGGTTGCGATGCTGCTTGGCCGCCGCCGCAAAGCCATTCCTAGGCGTGCACGCCCCGCGAGCTGGCAAGCCGCTGAAGCTCGGCCGAGTGCTGCACTTCGTATGGCGTGGCGGCCTCGTCGAGCGCCCGCAGGGCCTCGGGAAGGCTGGCGAGCGACGCCCGCGCGCGCTCCTTCGCGGCGATCAGCGGCTCACGCTCGCGGATGCGGTGCCCCTCGCGCATCACTGGTTCGAGCAGGGGGCGCGCGCCGCCTGGTGCCGGCTCGTCGGCCATGGTCATCAGGTCGTGTCGCACCTGTCCTTCCGCTTCGAAGCGGTAGACCTGCTTTGGCCCAGGGAGGGTCGCCTTGCCCGTCGAGTACTTCATCTTTGGTCCGTCTTCGTCGGCGACGAGCTTGTAGACGGCGCCGAGAGCAGGCACATCGCCGCCGGTACCGAGCTGCGTCCCCACGCCATACGCGTCGATTGGCGCGCCCGCGGCGCGAAACTCTGCGATGCGGTACTCGTCCAGGTCCCCGGAGGCAAAGACCTGGACCTCCGGCAGCCCGGCAGCCTCGAGGATGGCACGCACCTCCTTCGCGAGGGCGGGCAAATCGCCGGAGTCGAGCCGCACGGCGCGGAGTTGCACGCGGTCGCCCAGTTCGCGAACGACGTCCGCCGCGCGCCGCGCACCCTCCACTGTGTCGTAGGTGTCGATGAGCAGGGTGGTGCCCCGGGGGAACGTTTCGAGGAAGCAGCGGAACGCATCGGTCTCCTTGTCGAACGACATAACGTACGAGTGGGCCATCGTCCCGCTGAGGGGGATGCCGAAGATGCGCCCGGCGAGTACATTCGACGTCGCCGTCGCGCCACCGATGTAGCTGGCACGTGCGGCCCAGAGCGCGGCGTCGGGGCCGTGGTCGCGGCGCGGTGAGAAATCGACGAACGATGCGTCACCGCACGCGAGCGTCACTCGTGCTGCCTTCGAGGCGATAAGCGATTGAAATCCCATGCACGTCAGCAGGAAGGTCTCGACGATCTGTGCTTCGATGACGGGCGCAGTAATGCGGAGCAGCGGCTCGTCTGCAAAGAAAAGCTCGCCTTCGGGTATGGCCCAAACGTCGCCCGTAAAGCGCAAATCACGCAGATGCGCCAGGTACTTCTCGTCAAAGACATCGAGGCTGCGGAGATAGGCGATGTCGTCGTCATCGAAGGAGAACCCTTCAAGGAAGTCGAGGGCATCCTCTGTACCGCAGGCGAGGAGAAAATTGCGCCGCTCGGGAAGGCGCCGGGCGAAAAGTTCGAACGTGGCGCGTCCCTGCATGCCATGTTCGAAGTAGCTCGCCCCCATGGTGAGCTCATAAAAGTCGGTCAACAGGGAGACGTTACGCGGGCCTACGAGCTCCATTGCCATACCGTCACGCGAGCTGTGCGCCTGCGTCCTGCATCGCCGCCAGGGCCTTCTCACCGTCGCCCGGCTGGAGGTTCACGGCACGGATGCCGTCACGTGGCACGGTTACGCTGAACCCCGCGCGGGCTGCGTCGATGGCCGTCTCCTTCACGCAGTAGTCCGTCGCGAGCCCCACGACGACCACGTTCGTGATGCCGCGTTCGCGAAGGACGCCCTCAAGTTCGGTGGGCGAGGTCTCACCCGTCTGCGGGTCGCGCACCGTGAAGCCGGAGTAGCCGTCTTCGCCCTCCGTACCTTTTTTCACGATCGGTCCGTCGACCACATCGAGGGCGGGGTGAAAGGCGGCGCCCCAGCTTTCGGCGACGCAGTGGACGGGCCAGATGCCGCCGTCCTGCGCGAAGTGCGGCGTGTGTCCGGGGTGCCAGTCCTGGGTGTAGGCCACCAGCGCGCCGGCAGCCCGGGCCCGGCGGATGTGTTCGTTCATCGCCGCGATGGCCTCTTCGCCGCCTGGGACGTAGAGGCTGCCAGCGGGGTCAGCGAAGTCGTTCTGGGCGTCGACGACAATAAGCGCGGTTTCCGAATCGTACTTCACCATGCCTTCAACTATACGATGGCCGGATGAGGGTTGGGGTGGCCGGCGGAACGGGCAGCCGTCGGCTACACTGACACTTCAGCTCCTCCCAGTGGAGCCGTTCGCCCGGGCCCGGTAGAGCGGCGGGTAGTGGCGTCTTTGGCGCTTAGTGGGGCGCCCGGTATCATTCTGTGGTTACGTTTGCAAGGGAATACACAAGATGGCCTACGAGCTCGACCTCCTGAACCCCAACGACACCCGGCCGGAGCGCCCG
>JALOAP010000336.1 GCA_023228745.1 Dehalococcoidia bacterium
CTAAACCGCACCATGACCGAGCTCTCGGACCCAAAACGACCATCCCCGCGCCTTGGAACGACTCCGAGACAACGTCGATCGGCCCCAAGGCCGCTTCTTCAGCAGCCTGCTAGCCGCTTTCTGCCGCCTTCAGCTCGCGCCAGAGCGTGGCCAGCTTCTCCGGGTTGCGCTGCACGAACATCTTTGTGACCTTGCCGCCCTCGACTTCGAACGTGAAGACGGAGTGGGCGTGCTCGTTGTCCCAGAAGAGGATCGCCGGTTCGCCGTTTACCTCCAGCAGTTCTACCCGGGTGATTTCGAGCTTCCGGCTGAACCCGCCCCAGCCGCGGAGGACGCGGTCGCGGCCGTAGATCGGCTTGAGGGTGGCAGCGATTTGCCCGCCGCCGTCCGTGTACAGGACGCAGTCTTCTGCCAGCGTCTCCACGAGCGCGGGGAGGTCTTCGCCCCGGATGGCGCGCAGGAAGATCCCGGCGATGCGCCGGTGCTCGTCCTGCGCACCGGGGAAGCGCGGGCGCTCGGCCTGGATCCGCTTCCTCGCGCGCGAAAGCATCTGCCGGCAGGCCACCTCGCTTCGCCCCACAATCCCGGCGATCTCCGGGTAGCCGTAGTCGAACACATCATGGAGCAGGAAGACGGCGCGCTCGATTGGTGTCAGCCGCTCCAGCACGACAAGAAAGGCGAGCGACACCGATTCCAGCCGCTCGACCTCGTCCTCCGGGCCGGGTGCGGTGTGGCCGCCTGTGAGCACCGGCTCGGGGAGCCAGGTGCCGATGTACTGTTCGCGCTGCACGCGCGCCGACTTCAGGTGGTCGAGGCAGAGCCGCGTGACGACGGTGGTCAGGTAGGCGCGGGGCGACCGCACCTCTGTGGGGTCGGTCGACTGCCAGCGAAGCCAGGCCTCCTGCACGATGTCCTCCGCTTCGCTGGCGCTTCCGAGCATCCGGTAGGCGATGCCGAACAGCGCGCCGCGGTGTTCCTGGAAGTCGCTGAGGGTGGTTGTCGTCGTCACGTGGCTCAACTCCTAGGCGGGTATGCTAACGCGCCCCCGCACGGGGGACGCAGGGTCAGCGAGCAGCTTCGCCGCAAGTCCTGCGGCGGCGCGGCCACTCGCCGCGGAGGCATCGGCGAGCAGCCCTTCGCGCCCAACCCAGTCGCCGGCAACGAAGAGGCCCGGTGCGCCGGGCACTGCTGGACCCGGACGCCCGGCCATCCCGCCGCTGGCAGCCTTTGGGATGTCGCTCGCGACCACGAGTGCGGGCATGAAGCGGCGATACACCAATTCGTCGCGCCAGCCCGGCTGGATGAGGTCCACGAACTGCTCGAGCTCCGCCTCGGCGGCCATGCCATCTTCGCCGGGTGCAAGGTAGCGCACGGCCGAGACCGTCCCGCCACCCGCCGGCGCGAGCTTCGCGTACGACGAGTGCACGGAAAAGTAGTGTGGCGTCTCGACGCTGAGCACCCATGGCCGTCGCGGGTTGGGCAGCTTCGCCAGGGCCACGTCGAGGCAGGCGGCACGAATGGGCACCGTTGCCTTCGCCCAGCGCTCGATCGTCCCACCCGCAGGCCCTTCCACGATGCGCGCGGCGTCTGCCGGTTCGACTGCGACGATGACGCTGCGAGCCTCGACCTGTTCGCCGTTGCCCAGCGTCAGTTCGTAGCCGCTGTCCGCAGCCGCCACTCGTTCCACGCGTGCCCCGCTGCGGATCTTTGCGCCGGAACGCTGGGCGGCCTCACGCAGACCGTTGGCGAGCTCCTGCCAGCCGTTATCGACATAGAGCACCGTCCCGGCCATCGTCTGGGCGGCCACGGCGTCCATCGAGGTGATACCCGGCGCGTTCGCATAGCTCGCCAGGCGGAAGAGGCTCTCCGCGGCAGCTCGCGCCCGTGGGCGGCGTACGTTTGCATCGAGCCACTCGCTGACGAGCGTTGTGGAAAGCTCGTCCAGGTACTCGCCCTTCGCCTTCATGATCCGTGTGAACGCCTGCAAGAAGTCCAGCCGGTCACGCACCCCGAAAAGCCGCGTCGTCGCGACGGCGGATGCGGTAATCGGCAGGCGGTGGAATTTACCGTCGCGTTCGGCGAAGCGGTTCCTGGCGGGCGTCGTGCCGTGGAAAGGCACGTCGAAGTCATGCAGCGCTTTGCGGAAGTGGCTGTCGTAGAGGGCGTGTGGGCCGAGGTTGAACGTGAAGCCGCCCTCGCGGGTCGAGATGCTGCGCCCGCCGATGCGCTCCGCGCGTTCGAACAAAAGGACGCGCAGGCCCCTGCGTGCGGCTTCGGTAGCCGCGGTTAGCCCGGCGATCCCTCCGCCCACGATGGCGATGTCTGCACGATTCATGTGGCTGTCTCCTTCCGGCGCCGTAGCGCCGTTCTTACAAGGGAGACGAGCGACTGGTGCTGGCTGTGACAGGCTTTCTCCACATCGTCCGCGGCCCGTTTTCCATCCTGTGACGCGCCTGCGCGAGACTGGACAACAACGGAGGCGTGCCATGACCATCGACGCCGAGGACCTGCCAAAAGGCTGCTTCGTGTTCACCGCCGATGGGGACGAGCTCGGCCAGGTGCAGGAAGTCCATGGCGAGTACTTCAGCGTCGGCACCGGGGAGAGCGACACCTGGTTCCACCAGGACGTGACCGGCGAGTTGAACGCGGGCCGCCTCGTGTTGAATTTGGAAACGAACGAGATCGACGCCAGCAGCGTCATGCCGCCGCCGCTCCACCACTGAGTCCCGGCTAGCTACGATTCTTCTGCTGGACGCGGCGCAGGCGCTCGACGGCGGTGGTGGCGAGCGACTTGCCGTCCTGCACCCCCTGGAGCGCCTCCACGATGACGCCACGGCTTGCCCAGCCATCCGTCATAGCGCGCGCGAAACCGGTGACGCCGGTCTTCGCAGCGACATAGCCGGCGTCAGCCCCGGGGCGGTCGTGGGCGACCACGAGGATGTGCCCGCCACCCTGGCGCGTCATCAGCCGGCCGAAGGCGTGCGCCGCGAGAAAGGGTGCGGCCAGGTTCGCGCGAAGCGTCTCCTCCAGTTCGTCCGCGGAGAGCTGGTCGAGTGGCGCCGTCGCGGGAAGGTCGTGGTTCGCGACGAGCAGGTCGCAACGTCCGAAGCGGTCCCACACCTGGGCCGCGAAGGACATCGCCTCGGTGGCGTCGCCCGCGTCCATCACACAGACAAGCTGCTCCGGGCCGATGCTCCACACCTCGTTGGCGATGGAGTGCATCCCGTATTCCTGTTCCTGCTCGGTGGTCATGGTGCCGAGCGCGATGTTCGCGCCTGCTTCGGCACAGGCGACGGCAATAGCGCGATCCTCGTCGCTGCCCCGCCCGATGATCGCCACGACGGTCATAGCTCTCCTCCTCGTGTCCACTTCGCCCCGCTCAATTCAACACCGTCAGGAGCGCGGGAATGATCATGCCGAGCAGCGCCAGCAGGGCGAGCCCGACGAAGATGGTGTTCCAGTCGAACCGGCGTTGCTGCCCGGCGTAATAGCGCTGCTCCCACGAGCCGTCGAGCAGGTCGGCGTCGCGCTCATCCGGCCCCAGGTCGGGTTCGTCGTCGTCGAACTGTCCGTCATCGTCAGCGCCGAGCCGAATCACGTCCTCATCGTCGTGTGGGTAGCTCACCCGGAAATGGTAGCGCAGGTGCGCCGCGCGCGGCGGGGCCGAGGCGGTAGGATGGGCCACATGCGCGAAGACGACGCCCGCCACCTGGAGCGCTGCATCGAGCTCGCCCGGGCCGCCCGCGACCGGGGCGACCGCCCGTTCGGTTCGCTTCTCGTTGGTCGCGATGGCCAGGTGCTGAAGGAGGCGATGAACTGCGAGGTCACCGAGCGGGACGTCACCGGCCACCCGGAGCTCGAGCTCGCGCGCTGGGCTTCGCGGAACCTCTCGCCGGCAGAACGCGCGGCCGCCACCATGTACACCAGCTGCGAACACTGCGCGATGTGCGCGACGGCACACTACTGGGCCGGCATCGGGCGGCTCGTGTTCGCGCTCTCGGGAATCCAGCTTCGCTCGATGCTGCCCGCGGGCGCACCCGTGCTCACGCTCGACACCCGCGACGTCTTCGCCCGCGGCAACCTCGACGTCACCGTCGAAGGCCCCTTCCCCGAGCTCGAAACGCCCGCCCGCGCGGTCCACCAGGGCTACTGGTAGCGTGTCGTGCCCGTGCCGGCAC
>JALOAP010000338.1 GCA_023228745.1 Dehalococcoidia bacterium
GCCCCCGGTATTGCCCATGATCACGGGAAGTCCCGCAGCCATCGCCTCCACGGCCGCGATCCCGAAGCACTCCGCGCGGGTCGGGAGCACGAACAGGTCGGCGCGCGCGAACAAGCTGAGCAGCGCGGCACTATTCGGTTCCGCCCGGTGCACGCGGACGTTCGGCCCGGGCTCCACATCGCCGTGCGTGACGATGTCGAGTTCGAACTGCCCGGCCAGCGGTCCGCGTACCAGCTCGGCCAGGACCGCACCGCCTTTCCGTTCGAAGTCGCCACCGACGAACAACAGCCGCAGGCGCTCAGTCTGGCCCCGCGCCGTGCACGGGACCGCCCAGCGATCGAGGTCCACACCGGGCGGCAGCACGACGATGCGCTCGTCCGCGATGCCGCGGCGCCGCAAGTCTTCTGCGGCCCAGTTCGACCAGGGAGTAAATATCGTCGTCGACCGCCACAACAGCGCCTCCTGGGCGGTGGCCAGCCGCCGCCTCATGCCGCGCTTTTCCGGCCGCCCGTAGTACTCCGGGGCCATCGCCTCCAGCTGGCCGTCCGTTGCGTCCAGATCGAGCACCAACGGGCGGCGAAGTGGCCCGAGTTGCGCCCAGAGGAACGGTGTCAGCACCTCCGATGCCGAGGTCCACGTCACGTCCGGGCGCGGGAGGCACGCCAGGCTCGCGGCCTCAGCCACCCCCCGTAAACGCCCGCGAACAGCCGTAGGCAGCGGGAGCCGCTCCACGCGTCCGCCCGCTCTCCAGCCGGTTACCGATCGGAAGGTCGCCCGCAGGCGGCCGTCTCGCTGGACGGTTTCCTGCAGGTTGCGAAATCGCGTGCGATGTCCCGCATACTCCGAGCCCAGGAACAACACCCGCGGCCATCCAGCTTCCTCCGGCCGATCTCTCGCGCTCAGCAGATCTTCGCTCCCCGGCATCCCCTCGTGTAGCTGCGCCCCGGCCACCTGTTCCCCCTCCGTGTGCTTCTTCCATTTCGCTCCCGGCGCATCGAAGAAAAGTCGAGCCGCGGTCCTTAGTTACGTGGGTAACGGCCTTGGTATCCGAAGGGTGAAGCGCAGACATTTGTCGACGCATGCTCAACAACGGGCTACTAGCGTGGCTCCTTACCCAGTCAGGAACGGAGAAACGCGTGATTCCAAGGAAGCTTGTGGAGACCGCCTTTCGAAACA
This sequence comes from Dehalococcoidia bacterium, assembly GCA_023228745.1. Lineage (GTDB taxonomy): Bacteria > Chloroflexota > Dehalococcoidia > Tepidiformales > Tepidiformaceae > JALOAP01. The sequence goes on from JALOAP010000338.1 coordinate 1,177, forward strand.
AGATCGCGCTGCTGGCCCCAATCGTCCTCGTGCCGCTCTTGGTGCTGCTCTTTACCTCGTCGCCGCGGCCATACCAGTCCGTTGCCACGGTGTGGGTCACCGAGCCCCCGGACCAGCAAGCCGTTCTCGGACACTCCGACCCCTGGCGAACTCCCGCGCAGAACCAGGCAGTCGCCATCAACGACTTGCTTGCGACACGCGCCTTCCGCGCCGCAGTATTCCAGCGGGCGGGCCTGCTCTCTACGACCGCCAACGATCCCACTCGCCTCGACCCCTCCCTCCGCCTCTGGGCCGCATCCACCGGTGTGAACCTCGTCAAGGTAGGGGCGCTCTCCGGCTCCGCCGAGACCTCCCAGAAGCTGGTGGGCGCCGTCATCGAGGAGTACATGGCACGGGCTGTCGCCGAGGGTGAACGCGGTATCAACGCCAACGCTGAGTTCTTCCGGCGCCAGCTCGAATCTGCTCAGCGCGAACTCGATGAGCGTCGCGCGAAGCTCAACGAGTACATCGCCGCACATCCTGAACTCACCGATATCCGCCTGGCAGCTACCAACATCGACTACCAGGCGCTACGTACAGACGTCGACGCCCAGACAACGATCGTTCAGAACCTGTCGGATCAGCTCCAGGGCACCGAGCTGCGCCTCGCAGCGGGCTCAACTGGCCAGGCCGCGGCCTTCTCGGTGCAGGATCCCCCTTCGCGCCCCCGGGCGCCGCTGAAGCAATCGATGACCAAACGGTTCGGCCTGCCGTTGGCGGGCGCCATGTTCGGCGGGCTCATCGCCGGGGCTTTCCTCCTCGTCCGCTACCGCTCCGACCACACCATCGTCTCCATCGAAGACCTCGCTGGCGTCGAAGTCCCGACGCTCGGATTCGTCCCCGAGCTGACACCCCCCGGTCTGCTCGGGCATGTCCCGATCGTCAGCTCGCTCATTCGGCTGCGTTCCAGCGGGTACGCCCGGACCACAGCCCGGAGCATTGGTGCAACCCTTTCTGAGGAGCCGCAGTGATGGCAATCGGACTCGACGACCGCCCCGGGGGCCAGCTCAAGGAAGCCCTTCGCGAAATTCACCTGATGTCCGGTCTCACGCCGCCCGGGCCGGGTGACCGTGGGATAGCCATCGGCGTGACAAGCCCCCACTTCGGCGACGGGAAAACGACCGTTGCGATCGGGCTCGCCGCTTCTCTCGCCGCCGACTTCAGCGCGGATGTCACCCTGGTGGATGGTGACTTCCACACCACCTCCATCGCCTCCGAGTACGGCCTTGGTGCCGCGTCGGGCCTCACCGATGTCCTTACCGGGCGCCAGGACCTCGAACACGTCTCACATCGCGTCAATTCGCACATCACCGTCATCCCCGCGGGCAGGACGGATGGAGATCCCGCTCGCAGTGCCCGCTCCGAAAACCTGGTCGCGCTCATCGACAACATGAAGCGCGCGAGCCGGTTCGTTGTCATCGACCTGCCCGCCTCCCTGCACTCGATGAACGCCCCCGTCCTCGCCCAGCGTTGCGACGGTGTCATCGTTGTCGTTCGTGCGGGGAACACCTCCCGGCGCGACCTCGACCGCACGCTCCAGCTGCTCAAGGACTCGAAGGTGCTCGGCATCGTGGTGAATCGCCGCAAGTCATCGGTGCCGCGTTGGATCGAAGATGCTCTCAACCTCAGGCGGTAACCACCATGCTGCTCGTCTCTTGCGTGCTCGGTGTCGCCTTCATCCTTACCTCCGATTCGCTTCGGCGGTTTCTCCCCCTCGAGTCGCTCATCGGCTGGCTGCTGGTAGCTGCCGTGGTGGCTGCGCTCTTCAAGCTCGACCGTCTTGCCTGAGATGCTGATTACTGCTCAGCCGCGCACCGTCACTTCCGTTGTTCCGGCCTTCCTCGGACTGGCCGCCACTGTTGGCGCCTCCGTGGCATCGGCATTCCTCCTCGACCGGATGGGCTTCTGGGCCCTGGCCCTCCCGCTTTACGTAATCACGATCACGGCTATCGCGCTCTACCCGGCCGCCGTCCTTACCGTCCTGCTCGCGCTCGTCATCGTCTTCGAACCGGGGATGTTCGACTTCACCGAACCGGTGAGCAAACTGCTGTACACGCTCCCCCCGGGCTGGGACTTCTACATCACCGTTTCGCCGCTCGAAGTGCTCCTCCTCATCGCAGCCACCTCGCTGGTCGTACACCCGCGGACGCCCGCCCGCGACGAACGGCTGCCCTATCTCGTCTGGACGGTGCCGCTCGTGCTGCTTGCCGGCCTCCTTTATGGCCTGCGTCACGGTGCACCCACGAACCTCGCCTACCACGAAATGCGCGGGCTCATCTTCGGAATGGTCATCTTCGTCGCCGTCATGCGCTTTCCCGCGGCCGAGTCCCGCCGCGTCATGTTCATCGTCCTCGGGGCACTGCTGGTGCTGGCCGCGATCGCGCTCCTCCGCTACGTGAACTACCTCCGCGATGCCAGCGTCGCCTCCGAATCGGCCTTCGCACACGAGACTCCGGCCTTCCTCGCCATTGGCATCGTTATCGCCGCCGCCCTCCTTCTCCGCGGCGACGGGGGGTGGTGGAGAAGACTCCTGCTCCTGGCGGTGATCGCCGTCCTGTTCATGGCGATCATCGGCACCGAACGCCGTGCCGGCACGCTCGTCCTGATGGCCGGCGTCGTCACGGTCCTCGTCCTCACCTTCCGAAGCCGCCCGCTCTTGGTCGGGATGGTGTCCGTGGTCCTCCTCGCTGCCACCTCCGTCTACGTCGCGGCCTACTGGAACCAGGAATACGGCGCCCTCGCCCAGCCCGCTCGCGCCATCCGGTCGCAAATCAGCCCATCCGCACGCGACTTCTCCTCCGATTCCTATCGCGACACCGAAAAGGTCAACGTGGCCCAGACCATCCGCCTGAACAAGATCTTCGGTATCGGCTTCGGACGAGCCTTCGTTCAGTTTCAACCTCTCCCCGACCTCACCTCCTTCTGGCCGCTCCAGAGCTACACCCCGCACCAAAACATC